>NZ_JBEXET010000002.1:305678-554402 GCF_040606415.1 Streptomyces sp. NPDC005423
CGTGGCTCGTGGCTCGTGGCTCGTGGCTCGTGGCTCGTGGCTCGTGGCTCGTGGCTCGTGGCTCGTGGCTCGTGGCTCGTGGCTCGTGGCTCGTGGCTCGTGGGCAGGGTCGCCTACGCCTGGCCCCGTGACCGAGCCGCCCGGGCGATCGCTACCACGGCCTTCTCCAACGCGTACTCGGGATCGTCGCCACCGCCCTTGACTCCCGCGTCGGCCTCGGCCACCGCCAGCAGCGCGGTCGCGACCCCGTCCGGCGTCCACCCCCGCATCTGCTGCCGCACCCGGTCGATCTTCCACGGCGGCATCCCCAACTCCCGCGCCAGATCCGCCGGCCGGCCGCCCCGCGCCGACGACAACTTGCCGATCGCCCGCACGCCCTGCGCCAACGCGCTGGTGATCAACACCGGCGCGACCCCTGTGGCCAACGACCACCTGAGCGCCTCCAACGCCTCCGCCGCCCGTCCCTCGACGGCCCGGTCCGCGACGGTGAAGCTCGACGCCTCCGCCCGGCCCGTGTAGTACCGGCCGACGACCGCCTCGTCGATGGTTCCCTCGATGTCGGCCACCAACTGGGCCGTCGCCGCCGCGAGTTCCCGCAGTTCGCTGCCGATCGAGTCCACCAGCGCCTGACACGCCTCGGGGGTCGCCGACCGGCCGAGCGCCCGGAACTCGCCCCGCACGAAGGCCAGTCGGTCGGCCGGCTTCGTCATCTTCGGACAGGCCACCTCCCGCGCCCCCGCCTTGCGCGCGGCATCGAGGAGCCCCTTGCCCTTCACTCCGCCCGCGTGCAGCAGCACCAGGGTGATCTCCTCGGCCGGTGCGCCGAGGTACCCCTTCACATCCTTGATCGTGTCCGCGGACAGATCCTGCGCATTGCGTACGACCACGACCTTGCGCTCCGCGAAGAGCGACGGACTGGTCAACTCGGCGAGCGTGCCGGGCTGCACCTGGTCCGCGGTGAGATCACGTACGTCCGTGTCGGCGTCGGCGGCCCGAGCGGCGGCCACCACCTCCTGCACGGCACGGTCGAGCAGCAGGTCCTCCTGGCCCACGGCAAGGGTCACCGGGGCGAGAGGGTCGTCATTCGCAGTCTTCCTGGCCATTGCGTAAAGCATCGCACGCGCCACTGACAACGCGGCGCGGGACGGCGAGGCGGGGCGGGACGGGCGGCGCGGGGCAGGGCGGCAGCAAGGCGGGAGCAAGGCGCGGGCGAAGAGGCCGTCGGTTCGTGCCGGGCAGGGGGCCTGATCACGTCGTAACTGGGACGTGTGCTCACTGGGAGCGGCCCGGGAGCGCTGGGCCCGCGGTTCGTGAGAGAGGGACGCTCCCGCCGTTACGGCTCCTCGCGCCAGCCGTCCCACTCCCTCGCGAACGCGTCCAGCTCACCGGGGTCGAGCCGCTCGTCCTCGTCCCGCAGAACCAGGAGCCACTGCGCGTCCTCCGCGTCGTCCTCGCCGGCCAGCGCGTCCCGCACCAACCGTGGCTCCTCGTGGACGGCGAACCGCTCTCCCAGCGCCTCCGCCGCCTCCCGCGCGGCATCGCGGTCGGGCAACACCAGTACATGTCTCACATCACTCACACGAGACATTTTCCTACCCGGCCCTACGTACCGTAGGCACCGCCCCCAACTCGATCCCGAACCGCTCCCGGTACACCGCCAACACCTCGGTGTCCGACGTCAGTTCCCTGACGTCCCGCACCCCCTCCGCGCTGGTCACGGTCAGCGTCCGGCCGCCCAGCGTGATCCTCCCGCCGTCCTCCGTGAGCCGCGAGCACACCAACGACTGCGTGAAGTGCGAAGCCGGCGACGTGCTGTGCCACCAGGCCCCGGCCACGAAGTCACCCAGCACCCGGGGCCGGGTCTCCAGGCGGTACTGCGGCCTGCCGTCCCGCACGACCTCCAGATCAACTGCCCCCACGCCCACCCCCGACCCGGCCGCGTCCGACCCCGCCTCCACGATCCTGAACTCACCGCCAGGATCCTGTTGCGCACCCCGCTCCCCGTAGGCCAACGGATGGTGACTGTGCGCCCCGAACCCCACATCCGCCAGCCACCCGCCCCCGTCCATCGTCTGCACCAACAGCGCGAGATGGTCGTACGGAATCCCCAGCCGCCCCGCCTCCCCGTGCACCCGCGCCGCCAGCAACGTGACCTCGAAACCCAGGGCGCTGAGCAACGCCCCGAACGCGCCGTTCAGTTCGTAGCAGAACCCGCCCCTGCCCCCGCCCACCACCTTGTCCAGCAGACGCCCCTCCTCCAGCACGATCTCCTCCCCGAGGTGCACCGACAAGTTCTCGAAGGGAACGGTCTGCAAATGGCGCCGATGCAGCTCACGCAGAACATCGACGGTGGGCTGCGCCGGGCGCCGGACTGCCAGACGTCGGAGATAGGCATCGACCTGTGCGGAGTTCATGGCCCCAGTGTCACGCGACGGGGCGCCGGCACTGGTCCTTCACCGCCTCCTTGGGGCCCTCCCTCCCCCTCCCCCCTCCCCCCTCCCTCCCCCACCCCACCCCACCCGCCTCGCCCCCGCCCCACCCCCGCCTCAACCGCGCGTCAACCCCGCGTCACGGTAAGGCCGCCGCCACCGCCCCAGCCTCCGCGTCCGCCCCCACCTCCGCCCGCACCCCCGCGACCGTCCTCTTCTCCGCCCCCCTTCCCCCGCGCCCGGGTATCTCCGTCACCGCCGCCCCCACTGCCGTTGCCTACGCCGGTGCCATCAGCCCCGCCGCTGTCGCCGCCGCTCCCCCCGACCGCCAGCGCCCCGTCCTGGTCGGTGCGTAACACCACCGCTCCCTCGGCTCGGAGTGCGGCGACCGTGCTGGGGGCCGGGTGCCCGTACAGGTTGTGGGCGCCGCAGCTGATCAGCGCCAGTCGCGGTGCTACCAGGCGCAGGAGGTCCGGGTCCTGGTAGGCCGAGCCGTGGTGGGCGACCTTGAGGACGTCCACGTCTGCCAGTTGCGCGGCCAAGGGTGATCTCAACAGGGCTTGCTGAGCCGGGGGTTCGAGGTCCCCGAGCAACAGGAGCCGTAGCCCGGCCGTCCGGACGAGCAGCGTGACGCTCGCGTCGTTCGGGCCGTCCGCATCCGGGGCCGGGGACGGTGGGGGCCACAGGACCTGCCAGGAGAGTGGGCCGGTGCGCCGTTGCTCTCCGGCCACCGCGCGAGTGAGCGGGATGTGCCGTTCGGCGGCCTCCTTCCTCACGAACTCGGCCTGGTCGGAGGGTTCTTCGAAGTCCGTCGTCTCGATCGCGCCCACCGAACGGCCGCGCAGCACGCCCGCCAGTCCCGCCACATGGTCGGCGTGGAAGTGGGTCAGTACGACGAGCGGGATTTTGGTGATGCCCAGTGTGCGCAGGCAGTGGTCGACCAGTTTGGGATCGGGCCCGGCGTCCACGACGACTCCGGCGCCGTCCCCCGCGGCGAGCACCGTGGCGTCGCCCTGTCCCACGTCGCACATCGCGTATCGCCAGTCGGGGGGCGGCCAGCCCGTGATCACCCGGGTCAGCGGCGGCGGTTCCACGACGACCAGCAGCAGAAGCAGTCCGCAGAGACCGCACAGCCATGGATGTCCGAGCAGTCGCCGGCCGACGAGCACCAGGGCGGTGACGGCGAGGCCGAGCAGCAGCGCCCCGGCCCAACTGCCCGGCCACTGCACTCCCCCGCCGGGCAACGCGGCCCCGGTCCGCGCCACCTCCGCGATCCACCCCGTCGGCCAACTCGCGCACCACGCAAGGGCTTTGGCCGCCGGCATCGCCACGGGTGCCGTCACCAGCGCGGTGAAGCCCAGCACCGTGGCCGGGGCGACCGCGATCTCCGCGAGCAGGTTGCAGGGCACCGCCACCAGGCTGACCCGCGCCGACAGCACGGCCACGACCGGCGCGCACAGCGCCTGCGCGGCGGCGGCAGCCGCCAGGGCTTCGGCCAGTCTCGGGGGAACCCGGTGGCGCCGCAGTGCCTCGCTCCATCTCGGCGCGAGCGTGAGGAGGGCGACGGTGGCCAGCACGGAGAGCAGGAAGCCGTAACTGCGGGCCAGCCAGGGGTCGTAGAGAACCAGTAGCAGGACGGCTGTCGCCAGGGCCGGGATCAGGGATCTGCGGCGGCCGGTCGCCAGGGCCAGCAGTGCTACGGCTCCGCAGGCCGCCGCTCTCAGCACGCTCGGGTCGGGCCGGCACACGATGACGAATCCGAGGGTGAGCACTCCGCCGAGCAGTGCGGTCGTGCGCAGGGAGATGCCGAGACGCGGCGCGAGTCCGCGGCGTTCGATGTGCTGGGCCAGTCCGGGCGGGCCGATGAGCAGGGCGAGCAGGATGGTGAGGTTGCTTCCGGAGACGGCGAGGGTGTGCGCGAGGTCGGTGTCCTTGAACGCCTCGTCCAGTTCGGGGGTGATCCGCGAGGTGTCCCCGACCACCAGCCCCGGCAGCAGGGCCCGCGCATCGCCCGGCAAGCCGTCGGTGGCCTCGCGCAGCCCCGCGCGCAGCCGACCCGCGAACCGCTGGGCGCCGGTCGGCTCGCCCATCACGTCCGGCACCGCCTGGTTGCGCACCCGTAGCACGGCCACGACATGGTCGCCGCCGGTCAGTGGGGGCGCCAGCCGTGCGGTCACCCGCAGTCGGGTGGACGGCAGGAGCGCGAGCCACGGCGACCGCGCCGGGCCGGTGCCGGGCGCCGGTGGGCCGCCCCTTCCCCTTCCGGATGTGCTCATGTCGACGATCACCAGCACCGGCGTCCGTGTGGCCACGGCCGTGCCGTCGCTCCGCTCGATCCGTCGCACCTCGGCGTCGATCAGTACGGCGACCGGAGCCGCGTGGTCCCCGCTGATCCGGGGCCGGGTGAGCCGGGGATCGGAGCCGACCTCGACCTCGGCGGTCACGGTCGCGTACTGCCGGGCCAGCTCAGGTACCGGTCCCCGTCGCAGGTCCGCGCCGTGCAGCCCGGCGGAGACGGCCGCCGCGCCGATGGCGAGAAACAGGGCGGCGATCGCGGCGCGCGGGAGGAGTGAGGGAGAGGCTCCGCCGCCTCTCCTCCTCAGCAGGAGCAGCAGGCCGAGGGCGACGGAGGCGAGCGCGAGCGCGGTCACCAGGGCCGGTGGGGCGTCCAGCATGAGTGCCGTCGTCGCCCAGGCGGCTAGTGCGGGCGGTACGAGGCGTAGGTCTGTCGGTCCTTCCTGCCGGGGGTGGGCGGCGCCCAGTCGGTTCCCGGAGTCCGCGTGGACGGTTCGGCGGCGGGGCGGGGCTGGAGTGGGTTCGGGCGCGGTGGGCTCCGTCCGAGGAACGGCGTGGTCGTGTGTCATGGCTGTACGAGGTCGCGTAGGTCGGCGAAGCGACGGTCGCCGATGCCGTTGACCTGGCGCAGTTCGTCCACCGAGCGGAAGCCGCCGTGCTGGGTGCGGTAGGCGATGATGCGCTGGGCCAGTACCGGGCCGACGCCGGGCAGGGTGTTGAGCTGGTCGGCCGTGCCCGTGTTGAGGGAGACCGGGGTGGAGGGCTGCGCCGCTCCCGTTCCGGCTCCGGGTCCTGTCGCCCCGGCACCGCCCCCTGGGCCGAGCCCTGCCGCAGGGGCGGGCGCGCCGACGACGATCTGTTCACCGTCCACCAGGAAGCGGGCGCGGTTGAGTCCGTCGGTGTTCGTGCCCGGACGTACGCCGCCGGCCGCCCGGAGCGCGTCGGTGACCCGCGAACCGGCCGGGAGACGGTGGATCCCCGCCTCCCGGACCTTGCCGGTGACGTCCACGACGATCTCGGTCCCGGCGCCACCTGTCACCGGCCGTGCGGCATCCGCCGCCGCTCCGTTCCCTCCCCTCCCCCCGGTGACGCCGCTCGCGGCTCGCGGGCCGGTCCCGTGGATCCGGTCTCCTCCGTATCCGGTTGCCGCCCGCACCACTTCCGGGGCACGTACGGAGTGGGGCCGGCCGGCCCAGAAGTGCTGGACGGCGAAGACCGCCGCGACGACGAGCAGTACGGCCAGCGCGATCACGCTCCTGCGCTCTATGGCACACCGGGTCTGCACCCACACCGGCAGCCGCTCGCGCAGCGCCGGCCCAGCCCGCTCCCGCCAACTACCCAGCCCCGCAGGCTGGTTGGGCGGCCGGTCGACCTCGCCCCCGTCATCTGCACCAGAACCGGCAGCGGAACCCGCACCGGTACCGCCACCGCCACCGCCACCGCCACCGCCACCGCGATACGACGTGACGGACCCCGCCCCGGGCACTGACCCGGACGCGGACTCGGGCACGGACCTGGACGCGGACGCGGCTCGCGGTGGAGTGGGGTGCGGTGCGGCCATGGGGGTGGGCCGGGCTGCCGTCGTAGTCGTCGGCAGCTCCGCGAACAGCACCTCCGCTCGCCGCCGAAGTTCGTCCGCCGCCCTTTCGCGACGCCGGGTCGGTCCTCGGCTTCGGCTCAAGTTCGGGTTGCGGCTCGGGCTGGGGTTGTGGCCCTGCTTGTGGCTCGGGTTGTGGCCCTGGTTGTTGTCCTGGTTCTGGTCGCGGTTCTGGCTCTGTCCCCGGCTGTGCGTGAGCGCGTGTCGGTGGTGGACGCGGCCGTCCGAGGTGGGGGCCCGGCCCGGGCCGCTGGTCGCGAGGGTGGTGCGTGAGCGTGATCGAAGTGCCATGTGACGAGGATGGGGGCGTTCGCCACTTCGCGATGATCTTGGTCAAATCCCGGGGAGGACCGGCCGGTTGTGGATAACTCCGTCACTCACACGTGTCCAGAGACGGACATGGGGGTGTCGCGGCGCTGTGACGGCGCCGGTCCGGCTCACCGTGGGGAGACCACGGCCCCCAGCAGTCCGGGTCCCGTGTGGGCTCCGATCACCGCGCCGATCTCGCTGACATGGAGATCGGCGAGTCCGGGCACGCGGGCGCGCAGCCGGTCCGCGAGGGCCGATGCCCGTTCGGGGGCGGAGAGGTGGTGGACGGCGATGTCGACCTGTGCGCTGCCGGCCCGGTCGGCCGCGATCTCCTCCAGGCGGGCGATCGCCTTCGACGCGGTGCGGACCTTCTCCAGGAGTTCGATGCGGCCGCCCTCCAGTTGGAGCAGCGGTTTCACGGCGAGTGCCGAGCCGAACAGGGCCTGGGCGGCGCCGATGCGGCCGCCCCGGCGGAGGTAGTCGAGGGTGTCGACGTAGAAGTAGGCGGAGGTGCCCGCGGCCCGCTTCTCGGCGGCCGTCACGGCTTCGTCCACCGTGCCGCCGGCCTCCGCGGTCTCGGCCGCGGCGAGGGCGCAGAACCCCAAGGCCATGGCGACCATTCCGGTGTCCAGCACCCGCACGGGCACCGGTGCTTCCCGGGCGGCGAGGACGGCGGCGTCGTAGGTGCCGGAGAGTTCGGCGGAGAGGTGGAGGGAGACGATGCCGGTGGCCCCGGAGTCGGCGACTCTGCGGTAGGTGTCCGCGAAGAGCTGGGGGCTGGGGCGCGAGGTGGTGACGGGGCGGCGTTTCTGGAGGGCCTGGGCGAGGGAGCGGGTCGAGATCTCGGTGCCCTCTTCGTACGCCTGGTCGCCGAGGACCACGGTCAGGGGCACCGCGGTGATGCCGTGGCGATCCATCGTCCGGGACGGCAGGTAGGCCGTTGAATCGGTGACGATCGCGACATGGCGGGACATGAGCTGGAGGTTACCTGCCGTAGCGGCCGGATGGCAGTCCGGCCCCTCTCACCTGGACGGGGACCGGCCGGATCAAGTCGTGCTCTCGGGACGGGGTTTCTTCTGCCACGGGTAGGAGGGGCGTCGTCCGGGCGGGGTGATGGCGGACGGGGCCGGCTCCTCGGCGGGGCGCGGGCGCGGGGTCTCGGGCCGGCTCTGCTGAGCCGTCGTGGCGTCGACGGGCGGGGCGTCGGGCCATGGGGGCGGTGCGGGGTCGGCCTTGGTCCAGTGCCGGAGGGCGCCGGCCTCCAGGTCTATCTGGGCGCTCAGCGAATCGAAGTCGTCGTCGGCGAAGCGGCGGGCGCGGTCGCGGGCCGCCCAGCGCAGGGAGTCAGCCGACTGTGTGATGCGCTCGGTGCGCTCGCGCAGGGCGGGCAGCCGCTCGGCGAGTGTTCTGCGGTCGGGCTCGGACTCCAGGCGCTTGAGTTCGGCGTCGAGTTCGTGGCCGTGCGCGCTGAGTCGCTCGAAGAGGCCCAGGGACTCCTTGAGCGATCCGTCCTCGGCCACGCCCGCGTGCAGTGCCTCCTGGGTGGCGCGCATCGAGGTGCGCAGGGCGAGCCGCAGTTGGGCGAGTTGTCCCTGGGGGCCGAGCTGAGCGAAGGACTTGGCGCGCAAGGTGTGGTCCTCGACGGTGCGGCGGGCCTGGGCGACGGTGCGGTCGACGCCGCGCTTGGCCGCGCCGATCGCCTTCACCGCGGCGTAGCCACCGAGGACGACGAACAGCAGGAAGAGAAGGGCGAAGACTGCGATCACGGCTTCCAACGCTCCTCCACCGGCCTGAGGCGGCGCACGCCGCGCCGCTCTTCAACGGTAAACGCTACGGGCAGGAGCGGAGTTCCGGCGAAACCCCGAACCTGCCCGTAGGGGAGTACCCCGAGAGGCCGGTCCCAGTCCGTCGAGCGGTCAGGCGGGGACGATGTTCACCAGCTTCGGTGCCCTGACGATCACCTTGCGGATGCTTGCGCCCTCCAAGGCGGCGACGACCTTCTCGTCGGCGAGCGCGACCTTCTCCAGTTCGGCGTCGGAGATGGCCGGTGAGACCTCCAGGCGTGCCTTGACCTTGCCCTTGACCTGGACGACGCAGGTCACGGTCTCGTCGACGACGTAGGCGGGGTCCGCGACCGGGAAGTCCTGGTGGACGACGGTGTCGGTGCGGCCCAGCTTCCGCCAGAGTTCCTCGGCGATGTGCGGGGCCAGGGGTGCGATCAGCAGTACCAGCGGTTCGGCGACGGAGCGCGGTACGGGGGCGCCCGTCTTGGTCAGCTGGTTGTTCAGCTCGGTGATCTTGGCGATCGCGGTGTTGAAGCGCAGCCCTTGCAGGTCCTGACGTACGCCGTCGATCGCCTTGTGCAGGGCGCGCAGGGTCTCGTCGTCGGGCTCGGTGTCGACGACGGTGACCTCGCCGGTCGTCTCGTCGACGACGTTGCGCCACAGCCGCTGCAGCAGCCGGTACTGGCCGACCACGGCGCGGGTGTCCCAGGGCCTGGAGACGTCCAGGGGGCCCATGGCCATCTCGTACAGGCGCAGGGTGTCGGCCCCGTACTCGGCGCAGATCTCGTCCGGGGTGACGGCGTTCTTCAGGGACTTGCCCATCTTGCCGAGCAGCCGGGAGACCTTCTCGCCCTGGTGGTAGTAGGCGCCGTCGCGCTCCTCCACCTCGGCGGCCGGCACCGCGATGCCGCGGCTGTCGCGGTAGACGTAGGCCTGGATCATGCCCTGGTTGTAGAGCTTGTGGAACGGTTCGGACGAGGAGATGTGGCCCAGGTCGAAGAGCACCTTGGACCAGAAGCGGGCGTACAGCAGGTGCAGTACGGCGTGTTCGGCGCCGCCGACGTACAGGTCGACGCCGCCGTGCGGCTGGTCCTCGCGGGGGCCCATCCAGTACTGCTCGATGGCGGGGTCGACCAGCTTCTGGTCGTTGTGCGGGTCCAGGTAGCGCAGTTCGTACCAGCAGGAGCCGGCCCAGTTGGGCATGGTGTTGGTCTCGCGGCGGTACGGGCGCGGGCCGCGGCCGTCGCCCAGGTCCAGGGTGACGTCGACCCAGTCCGCGTTGCGGGACAGGGGTGTTTCCGGGGAGGTGTCGGCGTCGTCGGGGTCGAAGGTGCGGGGCGAGTAGTCCTCGACCTCGGGCAGTTCCAGCGGCAGCATCGACTCGGGCAGCGGGTGGGCGATGCCGTCCTCGTCGTAGACGATCGGGAAGGGTTCGCCCCAGTAGCGCTGGCGGCTGAACAGCCAGTCGCGCAGGCGGAAGTTGACGGTGCCCTCGCCGATGCCCTCGCGGGTCAGCCAGGCGGTGATGCGCGCCTTGGCCTCGGGGACGGGCAGGCCGTTCAGGGAGACGTTGTCGTTGGCGGAGTTGATGATCTTCGCGTCGTAGGACGTGAAGGCGTTCTCCCAGGTCGACGTGGAGGTGCCGCGGCCGTCGGTCGGTTCGACGATGCAGTGGACGGGCAGCTCGAAGGCGCGCGCGAAGTCGAAGTCGCGCTGGTCGCCGGCGGGGACGGCCATGATTGCGCCGGTGCCGTAGCCCATCAGTACGTAGTCGGCGATGAAGACGGGGACGCGTTCGCCGTTGACCGGGTTGGTGGCGTGGACGCCGGTGAAGACGCCGGTCTTCTCCTTGGCGTCGGCCTGCCGCTCGACGTCGGACTTGGCGCCGGCCTGTGCGCGGTACGCGGTGACGGCCTGCGTCGGGGTGGCGTGGCCGCCGGTCCACACGTCGTGGGTGCCCTCGGGCCAGGCGGCCGGGATGAACTTGTCGACCAGGGGGTGCTCGGGGGCCAGCACCATGTAGGTCGCGCCGAACAGGGTGTCCGGGCGGGTGGTGAAGACGGTGATGCGTTCGCCGTCCACGGGGAAGTCGACGCGGGCGCCCTCGGAGCGGCCGATCCAGTTGCGCTGCTGGAGCTTGATGGCCTCGGGCCAGTCCAGGGCGTCCAGGTCGGCCAGCAGGCGGTCGGCGTAGGCGGTGATGCGCATGTTCCACTGGCGCAGCTTCGCCTTGAAGACGGGGAAGTTGCCGCGCTCGGAGCGGCCGTCGGCGGTGACTTCCTCGTTGGCCAGGACGGTGCCCAGCCCGGGGCACCAGTTGACGGGTGCTTCGGAGGCGTACGCCAGGCGGAACTCGCCCAGGACGTCGGCGCGTTCGACGGCGGTCAGCTCGCTCCACGCGCGCGTGTGGCCCGGTACGGGGCGCTCACCGCTCTCGAAGCGGGCGATCAGCTCGGAGATCGGGCGGGCCTGGTCGGCCTCGTCGTCGTACCAGGAGTTGAAGATCTGCAGGAAGATCCACTGGGTCCACTTGTGGTACTCGGGGTCGATCGTGGCGAACGACCGGCGCTTGTCGTGGCCCAGGCCCAGCCCCCGCAGCTGGACCTTCATGTTCTCGATGTTGGCCTCGGTGGAGGCGCGGGGGTGCGTGCCGGTCTGCACGGCGTACTGTTCGGCGGGCAGGCCGAAGGCGTCGAAGCCCAGGGTGTGCAGGACGTTGTGGCCGGTCATCCGCTGGAAGCGGGCGAACGCGTCGGTGGCGATGTAGCCCAGGGGGTGGCCGACGTGGAGGCCCGCACCGGAGGGGTACGGGAACATGTCCATGATGAACTTCTTGGGCTTGGCGGCCAGTGCGGGGTCGCCCGCCAGGTCACCGCTCGGGTTCGGCGCCTCGTAGGTGCCCTCGGCGTCCCAGAAGTCCTGCCAGCGTGCCTCGATGTCGGCGGCCATGGCTGCCGTGTAGCGGTGCGGCGCGACCACCTCGGCGGGGGCAGCGGGATTCGTCTCGCTCATGATCTTCAAAGCTCCATCGATCGTCTCTGCCGGCGGCTGCGACATTCGGAAAACGAAAAATCCCCTCGCACAGGAGGGGACGCCGCGCCGATTCCGATCTCGCCGGTGACCGGCGGCCGGGACTGATCAGCGCGGCTCGCTAAGCAGAAGGCGTACGGCACGCATGGCGTTAGGGTACCGCAGCCCTTGAGCGCAACGCGACGCGCTTCCGTATGCCTTCTAGATGCCTTCGAGCATCGCTCGGCGGGACCGCGCCACGGTCAGGGTTACTTCGCGTAACAGCCGCTAAGGGACAATCGCTACAACTACATAGTCGTTTGATAACAACGCAATAACTCAAACCTCGTACCCCCCGGTATGGAGCCACTTAGAGTTCGGCAGCGGGACCGCTTTCCCGGAACTGCTCGGAGTTGCCCCCATGAACCCTCGTCGTAGTACCCGTACCCTCGCCAAGCCCGGCCGCTCGGCCTACGGCGTGATGAGCGCCGTCGTCCTGCTCTTCATACCCGTGTTCGTGCTGGTCGGAGGGGACACGGTCCGCGCCTTCCTGAACTTCGGCGCGGGTGTGCTCTCCCTCGTCTCCCTGACCTGTTCGGTGATCTGGGGCCTCGTCGCCCAGGACCGGATCTTCCTCAACACCCGTCAGCGGATCGTCGGACAGGCCGTGCACCGGACGACCGCGGTCGCCTCGATCGCGTTCCTGCTGTTGCACATCACCACCAAGATCGCCCTCGATCACACCCAGTTGATCGCCGCCCTGATCCCGTTCTCGCTCGGCTTCTCGGGAAGCGCGGGCCTGATCGGCATGGGCTCGCTGGCCGGCCTGCTCATGATCTTCGTCGGCATCACCGGAGCGCTGCGAAGCAACTTCGCGTCCCCCGCCCCGGTCGCCGCCCGCTGGCGCGCCATGCACATGCTGGCGTACCCGGCCTGGGGCCTGGCCCTGATCCACGGCCTCTACTCCGGCCGCCAGGCCAAGCCGATCTTCTGGATCATGTACAGCCTCTGCCTGCTCGGTGTCATGGCCGCCCTGGCCCTGCGCTCGGCACCCCGTCCGGTCAAGCGCCGGATCGCCGACCGGATCATGTCGGTCCTGGGCGCCGAGGACCGGATCGGCCTCGACGACCTGGAGGCGAGCCGGACCCGCGCCACCGAGTCCGCGCTGCCCGGCTACGACAAACCCCAGCGCGGCGCACCGCCCTCGTTCACCGAAACGGGGGCCAACGCGCGCGTGGCGCCCGCGCCGTCCTACGAGAGCAGGACCCAGGAACCCGTCAACGACTACGCCGCCGCCTACCGCACCGCCACGCCCTCCGGCGGGCAGCAGTCCTTCGCCGGCCAGACCGCGCGCATGGACCTGCCGATGGACACGCAGGCCACGACGGCCGTCCCACGCGCCGACACCGGCGGCAGCGCCTCCGGCAGCTGGCCGATCCCCTCGCCACCGCCCGTCGGCGAGGCTCCCCCGTCGGCCTACGACCCCCTCCAGGACACCGGGTACAACATCCCGGCCTACAACGGCAACCCGGGCGCGGGCGGGTACGGCGAGGGTTACGTCTACAACACCGGTGAGTCGAACGGTGCCTCCGGGACGTACAACCCCAACGACACGTACAACAGCGGTCCCGCCACTGAAACAACGCCCGGTGCCTCGTACGACTTCGACGCACCGGGTACGGGCGAACCTTGGAACACGCCTTCCGGAGGCTTTAAGTGAACGAGGCCCTGCCCGACGTCCCCGAGGTCCGCGTCGTCGGCCTTCCTCAGCTCACGTCCGGCTTCGACCTTGTCGAACGGCTCGACCTGCCCATGCACCTCAAGGTGCACGGGCCCCTGGAACCACTCGGCGGGGAGCAGCTCGCGAAGCTCTCCGAGAGCATCAACCTGAAGGGCCGCGGCGGCGCGGGCTTCCCCTTCCACAAGAAGCTGCGCTCGGTCGCCGAACAGGCCATCAAGCGCGGCATCCGGCCCGTCGTCGTCGTCAACGGCAGTGAGGACGAGCCGGCCTGCCGCAAGGACACGGTGCTCATCAACCGTGCCCCGCACCTGATCCTCGACGGCGCCCTGCTGGTCGCCGAGGCGCTGGGCGCCCGCAACCTGGTGATCGGTGTGACCCGGGAGTCGACCCAGCGGTCGATGGAGGCCGCGCTCGCCGAGCGCGGCCTCAGCAACGGCCGCAGATCGGCCCTGCGCGCGCGGGTCCAGCGCAATCCCGTACGGATGGTCACCGGAGCGGCGGCCTCGCTGATCCGGTCCATCGACGGCGGCCCCGCGGTCCCGCCCGGCCGCAAGATCAGCGCCTCCCTGAGCGGCGTCGGCGGCGCACCCACCCTGCTGTCGAACGCCGAGACCTTCGCCCAGCTCGCCATCGCCGCCCGCATCGGCCCCGAGCGCTACGGCAACACCGGCCTCTACGACGAGCCCGGCACCGTCCTGCTCACGGTCTCCGGGGCGGTCGCCCGCCCCATGGTGATCGAGGTCCCCACCGGGGTACCGCTCCGCTACGTCCTGCAACTCGCCGGCGCCCCGCCGGTCCCGCAGGGCGTCCTGACGGGCGGCTACCACGGCAAGTGGATCGACTCCGCGACCGTCAACGAGGCGATCGTCTCCCGCAACTCCCTGGACGCGGTGGGCGGCACGCTCGGCGCCGGCGCGATCCTGCCGATCACTCAGGAGACCTGCCCGCTGGGCGAGTCACTACGGGTGGCGCAGTGGCTGGCCGAGGAGAGCGCGGGACAGTGCGGTCCCTGCTACCTGGGGCTGCCCGCCGCCGCACGCGGCATGGAGGACATCCTCAACGGCGGCGGCCCGGCCGCGCTGGAGGCCCTCAAGCAGGTCGCCAAGGCCGTGAAGCGGCGCGGCGCGTGCTCGCACCCGGACGGCTCCGCGATGTTCCTGGAGTCGACGATCAAGGCGTTCACCGACGACCTCGCCGCCCACGTCCTGGGGAACGGCTGCGGAAGGCCCGTGGAGGGCGTTCTGCCGCTCTTCGAGGACGGCAAGCTGCCGACGGGCATCCCGGGCGGCGCCGAGGCCGAGGAGACCGGCCCCAGCCGTCAGAAGATCTACGTCGACTGGACGCTGTGCCGGGGCCACGGCCTGTGCGCGGACATCCTCCCGGAGGTCTTCGAGCTCGGCGCGGACGGTTTCCCGACGGTCGCGCAGGCCCAGGTGCCGCGCTACGCGGAGGCCAAGGCCCTGCGGGCGGTGCGCCGTTGCCCCGCGCTGGCCCTGCGCCTGGAGGAGGACACCCGCTCGCAGGCACCGTCCCGCAACCTCCCGGTGCTCGCCCAGGGACGCGGCCGGCGGGCCCTCGGCCGCTGAGCCGGAGACACGACAAAGGCGGGCCATCCGATGGATGACCCGCCTTTGCTTTCTGTGGAGCTAAGGAGAATTGAACTCCTGACCTCCTGCATGCCATGCAGGCGCTCTACCAACTGAGCTATAGCCCCGTGCGGTGTTGCCCCGGGCTTCCCCGGCGGCGACGCCAACATTACACGGTCGACCCCGGGCTCCACCAAATCGATTTCGGTCCGTGCACATACGCCCCGTTTCGCCGGTTCTCGCCCGTTTTCTCCGGCTCGCGTCAGGCCGTCACGAACGAGTAGAAGCGTTTGAGTGTGCAGTGCTCCTCAAGGAGGCGGCCGTAGATCGGTTCACCCTCCAGCTCCCGATATGTCTCGATCGGGTCGCCTTTTATGATCAGTGCCCGCGCGCACTCCTCGCACCAGTACTGGTAGTCGGGATTGACCGGCTCCATGTCCCGCACGATCGGCGTTCCACTGCCGCACCAGTCGCACTTTCGCCTGTGTGCACCCATCGATCAGCTCCAGCTGTGGCCGCAGGCCGTGCACACGTAGGAGATTCCGCCGTTGTCCCCGAGTACTTGGGCGACGTGGGCGGAACCGCAGGAAGGGCAGCTCAGGCGGGTGATGGTGTCCCGTATCAACGCCGCATCGAGAAGGCGGTCGACCTCCTCGATGATGCTCGCAGGCATCGCTACTCCCTCCCGTCGGGCCGCGCCCCCTCCGGCCGTTTGATTCTGCCACGGCCGGGCCAATACGGTCAGCGACGCCTTAGTACCAGTCCGGACACGGCACCCACCACGGCCGTCCCTCCGCAGAGGTATACGCCCCGAGGCCCCCAAGTGACTCAAGCGGGTACGAGAACAGTCTGCCCAACCCCATGCCGCCGGGGGCGGTGATCACGCGGTCGGTGCGACCGGAACCAAAAGATCCCGCCCCTGACGGGACGGGATCTTCACGGTTTCGATCTCTGTGGAGCTAAGGAGAATTGAACTCCTGACCTCCTGCATGCCATGCAGGCGCTCTACCAACTGAGCTATAGCCCCGTGTGTTCTTCCCGCTCGGCGGGCGAACAAGAAGAACTTTAGCCTGCGACCTGCCCGAAAGTGAAATCCGGGATCGCGGGCCCGGAGGCCGCTCAGTCGTCGTCGCCGAGGACCGGTTCCGGGAGGGTGCCGGCGTTGTGTTCGAGCAGGCGCCAGCCGCGCGCGCCCTCGCCGAGGACCGACCAGCAGCAGTTGGAGAGGCCACCGAGGCTCTCCCAGTGGCGGGCCTCCAGGCCGAGCAGCCGGCCGATGGTGGTGCGGATGGTGCCGCCGTGGCTGACCACCACCAGGGTGCCGTCCTGGGGCAGCTTCTCGGCGTGCCGCAGCACTACGGGGGCGGCCCGGTCGGCGACCTCGCTCTCCAGCTCGCCGCCGCCCCGGCGCACCGGCTCACCGCGCTTCCACGCCGCGTACTCGTCGCCGTGGCGGGCGATGATCTCCTCGTGCGTCAGCCCCTGCCAGACGCCCGCGTAGGTCTCCCGCAGGCCCTCGTCGTGGGTGATGTCGAGGCCGGTGAGGGCGGCCAGCTCGGCGGCCGTGGCGGCGGCCCGCCTCAGGTCGGAGGCAACGATCGCGTCGGGCTCCAGGGAGGCCAGCAGCCGGGCCGCGCGCCGGGCCTGCCCGACGCCGGTCCCGGTCAGCTCGACGTCCGTGGTGCCCTGGAAGCGGCGCTCCACGTTCCAGGCGGTCTGGCCGTGCCGCCACAGGATGATCCGGCGGCCCCGGTCCGCCCGGCGGTCGGCGGGCGCGGTCACCGCACCTCCCCGAACTCGGCCGCGTCCTCCTCGGCCTTCAGCTTGGCGTGCTCGGCGCCCTTGCCGCGGGTGGCCTTGGCGTCGGCGGGCAGCTCCAGCTCGGGGCAGTCCTTCCAGAGCCGTTCGAGGGCGTAGAAGACCCGCTCCTCGCTGTGCTGGACGTGGACGACGATGTCCACGTAGTCGAGCAGGACCCAGCGGGCCTCGCGGTCGCCCTCGCGGCGGACCGGCTTGACGCCGAGTTCCTTCTGGAGCCGCTCCTCGATCTCGTCGACGATCGACTTGACCTGGCGGTCGTTGGGCGCGGAGGCCAGCAGGAAGGCGTCGGTGATCGACAGTACGTCGCTGACGTCGTAGGCGATGATGTCGTGCGCGAGCTTGTCGGAGGCTGCCTGGGCGGCGGCGTTGATGAGCTCGATGGAGCGGTCGGTGGCGGTCACTACAAGGCTTTCCGTCGGCGGTCGATTGACTTCAAGGGTCTCACGGACCGCCGGGCACACCTCCCCGTGACCGCGAGGGCACGCACCGGACGCCCGCCGCGGCCCCCGGGGCGGAGAGCCGCCCGGGGGACCGTCTCAGGACGACGAGGGCTTGTAGTCCTGGCCGAGGACCACCGAGACGTCCGCGTTCGCGGAGACCGTGCCCTTGACCACCGAACTGGCGGGCAGGTTCAGGGTCTTGGCGACCTCGGAGGCGTTCTCCTTGTCGGCGGCGGTTCCGTAGGTGACCTGGGAGGTGGCCCGGGTCGCGGAGGTCGTGCCCGCTTCCAGGAAGGTGAAGCCGCCGTTGAGGAGCACCACGCGGGCCTTCTCGGAGTCGTCCTTCACGCCGGTGGCGTTCTGCACCGAGACGCGTACGGCCGATCCCTTGGCGGGACTCTTGGCGGTGCCGCCGAGCACGTCCTTGACGACGCTGCCGCTGGCCTGCTCGGTCACGGTGCCGTCGTTCTGGACGGGCAGCAGGGCCGTCTTGTAGTCGCCGCTCTTGGCGAGGTCGGCGAGCTTGGCGAGGAAGGTGCCGAGATCCTTGTCGGTGAGCGGCGGGTCGAGGATCTGGGCCAGCGTCTCCACGGTGGTCGTCGCGCCCGCCGGATCGGACGACAGCTTGCGCAGCACGCCCTGCATGACCTGCCCGAACCGCTCCAGCTGGGCGTTCTCTGCCTCCCCAGGGGCGCGGTAGGTGGCGTAGGCGACGGCCGCCTGGCCGCTCAGGGTCTGGTCCTTGCCCTGGTGGACGAGGGGCGCGGTGCCCTTCTTGGCGCTGGTGGCGGGCACGTCGGCGTCGGTGTCGAGCTCGATGTTGCCGACCAGGTCGACCAGGTTCTGCAGATAGGGGGTGTCCAGGCGCCAGGTGCCCTCGATGTCGGTGCCGAGGACGGTGTCGATCTCGTCGAGCGTCCCGGAGGAGCCGTCGTCGGAGACGGACTTGGCGAGGGTGGTCGTGCTGCCGTCGTCGTCGGTCAGCGCGAGGGAGTTGGGGAGCAGGACGGTGCTGCCCTGCTTGGTGGTGGTGTTGTCGACGAGCAGCGCCGTGGAGGTGCCCCCCTTGGCGGTGTTGTGCAGATGGACGACGATCACGTCGCGGTTCTGCGCGCCGGCCGCCGCCGTCGTCGTCCCGGACTTCGCCCCGGGCGCCGAGACGCCGGGGAGCTTCCCCGCGTACCAGAGGTAGCCGACACCGCCCGCGGCGACCAGGGCCAGCACCACGACGAGGGCGACCAGACGGCTGCGGGCGCGGCGCTTGGCCTCCTCGCGGCGCTCGGTGCGGTTCTCGGTGAAGTTCAGCCAGTCGATGACGTCCTCGGAGTCGCCGACCGGCTCCTCGACGAACGCGAACTGCTCGGTGTGGTAGTCCCGTTCACCGGCCTCCGCGGGCTTCTCGTCCTCGGCCGGGCCCGCCTGCTGCGGGATGTAGGCGGTCTGCTCGGCGACGCGCGCCCGCCGCCCGCCGCCCGCACCCTGCCCGTAGGGGTCGTACGCCGTCCCCTCGCCGTTCCCGGTGCCGTACGGGTCGTAGCCGCCCTGCCCTTGCCCCTGCGCTTGGCCGCCCATGTCGTACGACGACTGCTGCGGCTGCTGCTGTTGCGGGCCGGTGTCGTAGCCGGGGTCGGGCACGGCCTGCTGGGGGCCGGTGGCGTAGGGGTCGTAGCCGTAGCCCTGTTCTTGCTGTTGTTGTTGCTGCTGCTGTTGTTGTTGCTGCTGCTGCTGCTGGGCGTACGGGTCGTAGGGCTGTTGCTGCTGGGAGTGCTGGGGTCGGGCGACCTGCTGGTACACAGGCCTGCCGTACTCGTCGTAGCCGACGATCTCGTACGGTTCGCCGTACTCCGCGTCGTATCGGTCGTTCACCGGTGCCCCTCTCGGCTCACTCGCCGCGGTACAGCTCGCGCTTGTCGATATAGCGCACGACTCCGTCGGGCACCAGGTACCAGACAGGGTCTCCCTTCGCGACTCTCGCACGGCAGTCTGTGGAGGAGATGGCGAGCGCGGGTACCTCGACCAACGAGACACCGCCCTCCGGGAGCCCCTGTGCGGTCAGCGTGTGGCCGGGCCGGGTGACCCCGACGAAGTGCGCGAGGGAGAACAGTTCCGCCGCGTCCCGCCAGGTCAGGATCTGGGCCAGGGCGTCGGCGCCGGTGATGAAGAAGAGGTCCGTGTCGGGGTTGAGCGCGCGCAGGTCGCGCAGCGTGTCGGTGGTGTACGTGGGGCCGCCGCGGTCGATGTCGATCCGGCTCACCGAGAACTGGGGGTTCTCGACGGTCGCGATCACCGTCATCAGGTAGCGGTCCTCGGCCAGGGCGACCTTGCGGTCGGTCTTCTGCCACGGCTGGCCGGTCGGGACGAACACCACCTCGTCCAGATGGAACTGCGCGGCGACCTCGCTGGCCGCCACGAGGTGCCCGTGGTGGATCGGGTCGAACGTTCCGCCCATGACGCCCAGGCGGCGCTTGCCGGGGTTCGACGGGCCGTTGTTCCGCGGGCCCTCGGCCGCACGGTGCACCGGGCCGGTAGGCATGTCCTGCTCTCCCATGCGTGCAGACCCTACCGGCCCGATATGAAGGCCCTGTCGGTCACGGTGGACCCGGACCTAGCGGTCCCGGTTGAAGCGGGTGGTGATCCACAGCAGGAGCAGCAGGACGAGGAAGGCACCGCCACCGGTGATGTAGGGGCTGAGGCTCTCGTGACTGCCACCGCCCTCACCCTCGGCGGCGAGGGTGGCCAGCTGCGCGGCGGTGCTCTGGATATTCATCTTCGGCAGAACCTATCCGGTGTGGGCGGCATGAAGAGGTCGGCCCATGGTAAGCGGGCGGTCCGGCGACGATCACGCCGACTCCGCCATCGGGAACTCCGCCGTCGGTTCAGTCGTCCTTCTGTCTGTACCCGCGCAGCAGGAACCACGCGGTCAGGATGCAGCCGAAGAACATCACGATCAGTACGACCCGGAGCAGGTCCCCGGACCCTTGCTGGGGGGCGGCGTTCGCGGCCTCTGCGAGCCAGGCGGCTCCGGAACTGTGCTCCATGACGTGGACTCCTTCGCTGTACTGCCCGTACACGGTATCTCCGCCTAGGCTGGGCTCTGCTTCGGGGGCACTCAGCGCACACAGACGCACATGGGGGACCACATGTCCGAAGACGGCCACGGCAACAGCGGGCGGGAGAACGGCGGTCACGAGCAGGTGCCGAGCAGGCAGCGCAGGCGCTTCCCGGGGATCTCCTCGCGTGCCTACGAGCATCCGGCCGACCGCTCCGCCCTGGTGGCACTGCGCAAGCTGAGCGGGTTCGACACGGTGTTCAAGGCGCTCAGCGGGCTGCTGCCCGAGCGCAGCCTGCGGCTGCTGTTCCTCTCCGACTCGGTGCGGGTGTCGGACCAGCAGTTCTCGCACCTCAACGACATGCTGCGGGACGCCTGTCACATCCTGGACCTGGAGAAGGTCCCGCCGATGTACGTGACGCAGGATCCGCAGCCCAACGCGATGTGCATCGGTCTGGACGAGCCGATCATCGTCCTGACCACCGGTCTGGTGGAGCTGCTGGACGAGGAGGAGATGCGGGCGGTCGTCGGCCACGAGGTGGGCCACGCGCTCTCCGGCCACTCCGTGTACCGCACCATCCTGCTCTTCCTGACGAGTCTCGCCCTGAAGGTCGCCTGGATCCCGCTGGGCAACCTCGCGATTCTGGCGATCGTGACGGCGCTGCGGGAGTGGTTCCGCAAGTCGGAGCTGTCGGCGGACCGGGCGGGGCTGCTGGTGGGCCAGGATCTGCGGGCCTCGATGCGCGGCCTGATGAAGATCGCGGGCGGCAACCACCTGCACGAGATGAACGTCGACGCCTTCCTCAAGCAGGCCGAGGAGTACGAGGCGGGGGGCGACCTGCGAGACTCGGTGCTGAAGATCCTCAACGTGCTGCCCCGCTCCCACCCGTTCACCACCGTGCGGGCGGCCGAGCTGAAGAAGTGGGCCGAGTCCCGCGACCACCAGCGGATCATGGACGGGCACTATCCGCGTCGCGAGGAGGACAAGGACACCTCGGTCACCGACTCCTTCCGGGAGTCGGCGGCGAGCTACGCGGGCAACGTGAAGGCGTCCAAGGACCCGCTGATGAAGCTGGTCAGCGACCTCGCCGGTGGCGCGGGCGACCTGGGCGGCCGGGTCCGGCGCGGCTTCGGCGGCTTCGCGAGCACCACGCCCCAGGACCAGCCGTCCTCCGACGACCAGCCGCCCACGGACGCACCGGGCCGGAACACGGACTGAGGGGACTGACGGGGGCCGAGGGGGACTGACGGGGACCGTCACGGCCGGCTTACGGGACCGGAGGCGGACGGACGGTTGGACGGGCGCACGGCAGACGGGTGGCGGGCGGAGACTTTCGGCCAACTTCCCGCCCGCTCACGGCAGTTGACCGTGCGGTCCGCGAAGTGAGCAGGCTCAGACCCTGGGCATGGCGCTCTTCGCCAGGGTTCCGCACAGCGCCGTCGCGCTCTCCGTGGCGTAGGGGTCGGTGACCGCCGGGGTGGTGGCTCCGGGGGTCTGGCCGGCCAGGAGGGGGCGGAGCCCGGTCGCGGAGTCGCCCGCGCACGGGAGGGGGCCGGCTTCGAGGTAGGAGACGACCAGTTGGGTCTGGTGCATGCGCAGGTCGTCGCGGTCGAAGCGGAACCGCAGGGCGCGGCGGACGGTGAGCAGGGACACCAGGGGCCTGGCGGCGGAGGAGCCGGTGGGACGGAGGGCGTAGACGAAGGTCGCGTCGGCGGTGACCTCAAGGGCCGAGGAGTCGGTCTCGACGGCTTGCAGGGTGCCCTGGACGCGGATGCCGCGGTCGGCGAGTTCGACACGGGACGGGTCGAAGCGGACCAGCCATCCCGTGGGCGCGTGCCGGCCGTCCGCCGCCGGATGCTCGAAACTCCGGTCGAACTGGTCGAGTTGGCCGGGGTCGACGAGGACGCGCACCGGCCGGGTCTGGCCGCCGGTGAGCACCGCCGGGTAGAGGGAGGACTCGACGAGGTAGTCCTTCGCCGTGCTCAGGGCCGCGACGACCTCGCTGTCGGAGAAGTGGTCGGTGCGTCGCGCGGCCGGCAGCGGGATCCCCTCGGCGCCGGCTTCGAACTGGGCGGCCGGACTGTGGGCGTAGAGGTTCTCCGCGTCGGCCGCCCCGGGCACCTTGCCCTGCGGGGAGAGCGGGATGACGGTCATCCGCAGGGGTTCGGCGGGGGGCTGGGCCGCGGGTGCGGTGTAGGGGTGGCGCACGCCCATGTAGATCGCGGTGCCGAAGGCGACGGCGATCAGCAGGACCAGGAGCAGGGCCTGCCGGGACAGGCTGCGGTGGAGGGCCGGGCGGCGGCGGACGGCGGGTGCGTGGTCGGCCATGCGCTCCCGCGCCGAGTACTCCTGGAGGCGGGCAGCGCGGACGAACGACTCGTCGAAGACGACGGATCGGTACTCGTCCTCTCCACCGCCCGGGGCACCCTCGGGTGTCCCCTCGGGTGGGATTCCTGGGCCGCCCATACTTTCAGAGTAGGTCTCAGGGGGCTCGGGTAAACGCGACGGTGCGCGACAAGTTCTGACAGGTTCCCACCAGGTCCGTCAGGGCCCGCTCAGGGGGTGCGCGGTACGGCCGAGACGGGTGGCCGGGAGTGGTCGGCGGAGGTGGAGGGCGCCGTGGAGATGCCCTGTCCGAGGCCGGTGGAGGCGGGCGGCGGGATTCGGTCCCGGCCGCTGGAGGAGGCGCCGCGGTAGACCGCGGTGAAGGCCAGTGCCACCATGCCGATGCCCATCATCAGGGCGAGCAGCCAGGCGACGGGCCGGTGCCAGCGGACCTGTTTGCCGTAGGTCCCGGGGGCGCCGTAGCGGCCTTCGAGGACGTCCGGGTCGTCGAGGTCGTCCAGCTCGTCGTACTCCGGGTCGTCGCCGAGACCGCGCTCGCGGCCGTGGCCGTTCTCGGGGCGCGCGTCGTCGCGGGCGCGTCTGCCGAGGGTGCGGCGGGCTTCGGCCTCGGAGGCCTCGGCTCTCGCCTGCGCGGCGGCCAGGAGGCGTTCGACGGCGGTGGGCTCGTGCACCACGGCCGCCTGTATGAACGCCTCGTCGAAGACCACGGAGGCGAACTCTTCGTCCGACCTTCCGCGGTCGTGGTCGTCGTCGGGCTCCCCGCCGTCGGGAAACGGCGTACCCCCCACGTCCTCCGGCACGGTTCCAGAATAGACCTGGGGGGTCATTTTGGGCAGACGGCGAGGAAATTCTTCCGCCAGGTGAGACGCCGTGGCCGGGACGAGGACGCATGCCGGGCGCATATGCCGGACGCCGGTCGCCGGTGCCCGGGCGGCGGCGGTCAGCGGCGGATGTGGCCGTCTCCGGTGACGATGTACTTGGTGCTGGTCAGCTCCGGCAGGCCCATCGGGCCGCGCGCGTGCAGCTTCTGGGTGGAGATGCCGATCTCGGCGCCGAAGCCGAACTGGCCGCCGTCGGTGAACCGGGTGGAGGCGTTCACCGCGACCGTCGCGGAGTCGACCAGCTGGGTGAAACGGCGGGCGGCCTGCTGGGAGGTGGTGACGATCGCCTCGGTGTGGCCGGAGCTCCACAGCCGGATGTGCTGGACGGCCTTGTCGAGCGAGTCGACGACGGCGGCGGCGATGTCGTACGAGAGGTACTCGGTGTCCCAGTCGTCGGGGGTGGCCTCGACGAGGGTGGCGCGGGAGTCCTTGGCGTGAGCGAGGACGCGCTCGTCGGCGTGGACGGTGACGCCGGCGTCCGCGAGGGCGTCCAGGGCGCGCGGCAGGAACTCGGGGGCGATGTCCTGGTGGACGAGGAGGGTCTCGGCCGAGTTGCAGACGCTGGGCCGCTGGGCCTTGGAGTTGATCAGGATGTCGATCGCCATGTCGAGGTCGGCGTGGGCGTCGACGTAGACGTGGCAGTTGCCGGTGCCGGTCTCGATGACGGGGACCGTGGACTCCTGGACGACCGTGCGGATGAGGGAGGCGCCGCCGCGCGGGATGAGCACGTCGACCAGGCCGCGGGCGCGCATCAGCTCGCGTACGCTCTCGCGGCCCTCGCCGGGCACCAACTGGACGGCGTCGGCGGGCAGTCCGGCGCCGCCGACGGCGTCGCGGAGGACGCGCACGAGGGCGGTGTTCGACTCGTAGGCGGAGGCCGAGCCGCGCAGCAGGACGGCGTTGCCCGACTTGAGGCAGAGGACGGCGGCGTCGACGGTGACGTTCGGGCGGGCCTCGTAGATGATGCCGACGACGCCGAGCGGTACCCGGACCTGGCGCAGGTCGATGCCGTTGGGGAGGGTCGAGCCGCGGACGACCTCGCCGACCGGGTCGGGCAGTGCCACGACGTCCCGTACGTCGGCGGCGATGGCGCGTACCCGCTCCGGGGTGAGGGTCAGCCGGTCGATGACCGTCTCGCTGGTGCCGGCCTCGCGTGCCTTGGCGATGTCCTTGGCGTTGGCCTCCACGATCTCGCTCGTGCGGACCTCCAGCGCGTCCGCGATGGCGAGCAGCGCGTCGTCCTTCTCGGCGCGCGGCAGCGGGGCGAGGTCGGCGGCGGCGGACTTGGCGCGGTAGGCGGCCCGGGTGACCGGGGACATGGAGTCGTACGGCGAGAGCGTGGTCATGGGGGAAGGGTAGTGCGCCCGGCGGAGGCGTCCAGCGGCTGTTCCACAGCGCGAGACGGGTCCGGAGGGGTCGGGCGGGGGGCCGGGGGGTCAGAAGGGGTGGACGCCCACCGGGGTCGCGGGCGGCGGTCCGTACCCCTCGGCGATGCGCTGGTGGTAGGTCTCCCGGTCGATGACCTCCAGGCCGACGATCTCCCAGGGCGGAAGTTGGGCGGTCTGGCGGTGCTCGCCCCACAGGCGCAGGGCGACGGCCGCCGCGTCGTGCAGGTCGCGGGCCTCCTCCCAGTAGCGGATCTCGGCGTGGTCGTTGGCGTAGCGGCTGGTCAGCAGGAAGGGGTGGTCGTGGGCGAGTTGTTCCAGGCCGCGGCGCACCTCGGTGAGGGGGGCCTCGCCGCCGGAGACGCTGAGGGTGATGTGCCAGAGGCGGGGGGTGTCCTTGGGCTCGTCGCCCTGGTAGCGGGCGCCGGCCGCGACGCTCGTCAGGGCGCGCTCCTCGCCGGCCGCGCGGGAGGGCGTACCACCGCGCGACGCCGTCGCCCCCGGGCGCACTCGTCTCACGACGGCCTCCTTTACCCAGTGGTCGGGCTCTGCCCGCGCGGAATGGTCCCTGGTACAAAGTTGAGCAGGCCGGGGAGGTCCGCGTGGCCCTTTTGCGGAACGTCCACCAGGCGGAGGCGGACGTTTCGGTCGTTTTACGGGTGCAGGATCACCAGGTCGTCCCTGTGTACGACTTCCCTCTCGTACGAGGGTCCCAGCTCCCGTGCCAGTTCCCTGGTGGAGCGGCCGAGCAGTTGGGGGATCTCCCTGGCGTCGAAGTTCACCACTCCGCGGGCGACGGCGCGGCCGGTGCCGTCGCGCAGTTCGACGGGGTCGCCGGCGCTGAACTCGCCCTCCACGGCGGCGATTCCGGCCGGCAGCAGTGAGGTGCGGCGCTCGACGACCGCGCGCACCGCGCCGTCGTCGAGGGTCAGCGACCCCTGTGGGGCGGAGGCGTGCTGGAGCCAGAGGAGCCGGTCGGCGGAGCGTCGGCCGGTGGGGTGGAAGTAGGTTCCGGTGTCGCCGCCGCCGAGCGCGTCGGCGGCGTGGACGGTGGAGGTGAGGACCACGGGGATGCCGGCGGCGGCGGCGATCCGGGCCGCCTCGACCTTGGTGGCCATGCCGCCGGTGCCGACGCCGGCCTTGCCCGCGCTGCCGATCTCGACCTGGGCGAGGTCGGCGGGTCCGTGTACCTCGGCGATCCGCGCGGTGCCCGGCCGGCCGGGGTCGCCGTCGTAGACGCCGTCGATGTCGGAGAGCAAAACCAGCAGGTCCGCGTGGACGAGGTGGGCGACGAGGGCGGCGAGCCGGTCGTTGTCGCCGAAGCGGATCTCGTCGGTGGCGACCGTGTCGTTCTCGTTGACGACGGGGAGGGCGCCCATGGCGAGGAGTTTGTCGAGGGTGCGGGAGGCGTTGCGGTGGTGCGCGCGGCGGCTCATGTCGTCGGAGGTGAGCAGCACTTGGCCGACGCGGATGCCGTAGCGGGCGAAGGAGGCGGTGTAGCGGGCGACGAGGAGTCCCTGGCCGACGCTGGCGGCGGCCTGCTGGCGGGCGAGGTCGCGGGGGCGGCGGCGGAGTCCGAGCGGGGCGAGTCCGGCGGCGATGGCGCCGGAGGAGACGAGGACGATCTCCTTCTCTCCGCCTCCGCTGCTCTTGGCGAGGACGTCGACGAGGGCGTCGACGCGGTCGGCGTCGAGGCCGCCGGCGGCGGTGGTCAGCGACGAGGAGCCGACCTTGACGACGATCCTGCGGGCCTCGCTGACGGCTTGCCTTGCCCCTGCCACGTGCTGTCTTCCCCTCGGGTAGGTCCGGCTGCCCGCACCGAAATCTACGCGAGGCGGCAGGCGTGCCGCACGTTGGTCCAGCTTCCGGACAGTGCGCCCCGCGATCGTTTGCTTACTCTTCGCGTACGGCAAAAAGGTTGTGTGGGTTCCCCATAGAAATTAAAGACCAAACAAACTTATTTTGAACTTCGTGCCACCTAAAGTTCGCCGCATGCAGCGCATACTCCTCCGCTCGGGGAAGAGCCCGTACGACGTCGTCCCGTTGGAGGAGGCCCTCCAACGGGACGTGTTCGCCACCAACTCGGGGAACCTGATCTTCAGTGACGCCACCCACAAGATCCTGGAGACGCCGGGTACGGAGGTCGTCTCCAACGGCATCCACGCCGAGATATCCATGGCGGGTCGGATCAACGAGGAGTACGACGCCTTCGTGGTGCCCCTCGCCAACGCCTTCCGCCCGTCCTTCGAGAGCGGGCTGAGACGGCTGACGCGGCTGATCTCCCGGCTGCGGATCCCCGTGGTGGTGGTGGGCGTGGGCGCTCAGACCGGGCTGGACTACAACCCGGCGCGGCTGAAGCCCATCGAGCCGGCCGTGCGGGAGTTCGTCTCGGCGGTGCTGGAGCGCAGCGCGTCGATCGGGGTGCGGGGCGAGTTCACCGAGAAGTACCTGAAGGACATGGGGTTCCGGGACGTCGAACTGATCGGCTGCCCGTCGCTGTTCATGTACGGCAAGGAACTCGACGTGCGCAAGCGGGTCCCGGAGCTGACGGCCGGCTCCCGGATCGCGGTCAACGGCTCGCACAGCGCGGTGCGCAACCAGGGTCTCGGCCGGGTCATCACGCGCACCCACGAGCGCTATCCGCACCTGCGTTACATCGGTCAGAACCTCAGCGACGCACGGCAGTTGCACTGGCGGGACCTCTCCCACCCCAACGGGCGCATCACCGCGATGCCCACCCACCCCGACCACCCGATGTACCGCGAGGACAAGGTCCGCGTCTACGTCGACCCCGTCACCTGGATCGACGACCTGCGGGCGTTCGACTTCTCCTTCGGCTCCCGGATCCACGGGAACATCGCGGCGCTGCTGGCGGGGACGCCGGCGACCGTGCTGTGCGGCGACTCGCGGACGCTGGAGCTGTGCCGCTACTTCGGCATCCCGCACCGCACGATCGACAAGGTGCCCGAGGACCTCGATCCGGCGCGGCTCTACGAGGAGGCCGACTTCACCTCCCTGGTGAGCGGGCACCACGAGCGCTTCGAGCGGTTCACCGGGTTCCTGGGGCGCAACGGGCTGGAGAACACCTTCGACCACGGCGACGGCGGCGCGGCCTTCGAGGAGCGGATGCGGGAGCTGGAGTTCCCGGCGGGCATCCGTCCCTGGAACGAGGCGGACCTCGCCTCGCTCACCACGCGGTTCGGCTGGCTACAGAGCCGTATCTCCGAACTGTCTTCGGACAACGCGGAGTTGAAGCGGGAGCTGGCCCGGGCGGCGCGGGCGAACAAGGCGGCGAAGGCCTCCGCGCAGCCCCCCGCCTCGGTCTACCGGCGGGCCCGCCGGGCGGTGGGGCGGCCGATCCGCAGGGCGTTGCAGTCGGGGCGGTAGGCGCCCCGGTACTCACGCGGCGGCGGCACCGCCCCTGGCCGTCGTCCGGGCGGTGAGGACCCGGCGGGCCTTGCGCACCGCACGGCGCACGAAGGACGTGGCGGGGTCCTCGCGGTAGCCGTGGACGGCGCGGGCCTCGCGGGGTTCGGCGAGGTAGAGGGAGTCGGGGAGGCCGGCCGCGCGGGAGCGGAAGTGCGGGTAGGCCAGGTAGACCCGGCGTCCGCGCCGCTCCAGCAGGGCACCGGCCTGCTTCTTGGACTTGACGAACTCGATGACGCCCGGGAGCAGTTCGGGCCGCTGGGCGGCGACGAGGTGAAGGCGCAGCCGCTCGTGGACCCGGAGGCGGCGGGCGACCTCGTCGGTCCAGAAGGCGTCCATGAGCGGCCGGGCCAGCTCGAACTTGTGCCGGCGGACCTCCTCGCTGTCCTTGAGGTACTTGGGCCCGAACTGCGGGAGCAGGGTGACGAGGAAGGGGCGGACCATCAGCTTGTCGCGCTCCACGCCGGCCGGGACCAGCTCGGCGATCAGGTTCATCAGGGCGCGGGCGGAGTCGAAGCGCAGGGTGTAACTGCCGCTCTTCGTCACGTGCTTGCCGTCGTCGCGGCCCACCAGGTAGTAGCAGACGTGGTCGGCTATCACGGAGACGCCGTCGGCCCGCAGATAGGCCTCCATGGTGAACAGGGCGTCCTCGCCGGTGAACAGCGACTCGTCGAACCGCATGCTGTGGCGTTCGAGGAGCGAGCGGCGGAACAGTTTCTGGGCGCTGAGCGTGAACTTGATGTTGGAGGAGAAGACGTCGGTGCGGTCGAGCGTCTCTCCCCACATCGACTTCGGCGGGGTGCGGTTGACGCCCTCGACCTTGCCGAGCACCACGTCGGTGCCGTTGCGGTCGGCCATGGCGACCATGCGTTCCAGGGCCTCGGGGCCGAGCCGGTCGTCGGCGTCGAGGAAGAAGACGTAGCGTCCGGAGGCCTTGCCCAGGCCTACGTTGCGGGGGCCGCTGGGGCCGCCGGAGTTCTCCTGGCGTATTACCGTGACCTGCGTGAGGGCGCGGGCCGCGAACTGCTCCAGGTACTCCCCCGTGCCGTCCGTGGAGCCGTCGTCGACGGCGATGACCTCGATGCGCGCCGGGTCGAGGGTCTGCGCCTCGACGGAAGCCAGGCACTCCACCAGGTACGGCATCGCCTCGTACGCCCCGATGACCACGGTCACATCAGGCTGCGTCACGGTCACACGTCTTCCCCTCGTTCATGGAACATTTCCCCCCTATTGCCTCAACGGCTACTCACTAGACGGGCCATCACGTCTCCCGGTTGCCTCGGCTCACCGCTTTCGAGACGCAGCTCACACAGGAACCGGACAGCGGCACGTGCGGAACCTGACAGAGGGAGATACGCAGAAGGGCCCGGTTTTCGAGGATCACTCCTCGGAAACCGGGCCCTTCTTGACCAAATCCTGGCCTGCGACGGTCAGTTCGCCAGTTCTGCCTCCGCCGCGCCGGACGCCGCCGCCCGGGCCTCCTGGCCCAGGTTGCGCGTCTGCGCCTTGAGGGCGAGGTTCTCCACTGCGGTGTTGAACTGCTCGATGGAGCTGGGCTCGTCGGGGCCGAGCAGGTAGCGCTTGAGCTCCTTGCGGTCCCCGGCCAGCGTGTCGGCGTCCGACGTACGCACCGCGGACAGCAACTCGCCCAGTTCCTCAGCCGAGTTGGAGAGGATCACCGCGGCGCGCACCGCGGTGTTCTGCCGCTTGAACTCCTCCACGCCCAGCTCCGCGGAGTCCGTGACCGCGTACGGCTTGCCGCTGGCGATGAAGTCGGAGACGACGCTGGAGATGTCGGAGACCATCGCGTCGGAGACGTTGAAGCAGTCGTACAGACGCGGTTCGGCACCGCTGATGACCCGGTGCTCGTAGGAGCCGAAGGAGCGCCAGTAGGCGTCGTTCCACTCGGCGCGCAGCCGGGCGAGTTCCGCGTGCTTCGCCACGTCGGTCACGCCGTCGCGGCTCGCCTCGGCCTCGTCACCCTTCTCGGTGCCGCCGGACAGTTCGGCGATGCGGACGTCGATCCTGGCGAGTTCGACGCCGGCCCGGGTCCGGGCGGCCGCGTCGTCGGCGAAGCGCGGGTCGTCGGCACGCTCGGCGGCGGCCTTCTCGACGAGCGCGACGATACGGCGGTGCGCGGCGCCGGCCAGGGCGCTGACGGTGCCGGTGAAGGGGTGCGGTTTGTAGAGGACCCGTACCGGCGGGTCGGCGGTCAGCAGCTTCCGCACGATGTTCTCGCCCGCGAGCAGGAGGGAGGTGTTGCCGGGGTTGTCGTCCCAGCCCTCCCAGGTGGGCGCGTAGAGAACGGTCGGCACACGGCCGTCGCGGACGCCCTGCGCGGGCTGGATCGGCGCCAGTTGGGGGCGGCCGACCTCCACGATGTCGTCGTCACGGACGCCGACGTCGGCTATCGCGTAGCGGTCGCGGCCGGCCCGGCCCGCGGTCCACACCTCGTCGTAGACCTTGCTGTACGGGTTGACGCTGGCCAGCTTGTCGCTGTCGCCGTGGCCGATGAAGACGTGCTTCATGGTGGGGACGCGCAGCAGGTGGATGTTCTTGCCGACGTTGGCCGCGTAGAGCGCGACCCGTACGTTCGACAGGTCCATGTTCATCAGGTGGACACCGCCGGGCACGCAGACGACGGGGACCGTGGTGGGCGCGAGGTTCTGCAGGATGACGCGCTCGCGGAGCAGGATCAGCGGGCGGGTGTCCAGCTGCTCCATCGTCTCCAGCCACATGTTGACCTGGTAGGCCGAGTCCCGGGAGCCGGAGAAGTACAGGACCGTCTCGGGCCGGTAGTCGCGCAGCCAGTCGTCGACGGCCGCGAGGACCTTCTCGGCGTTCGGCGGTATCTTGCGGCCCCGCACGTACGGCACCAGCGCCAGGACGTAGAGGGTGCCCAGGACGAGCGTGACGCCGATGCCGACGAAGCCCGCCACCGCGGAGTCCATGGCGGCGGAGACCAGCAGGCCTACGCCGGCCGCCAGGTCGAGGTGGAGCATCTTCTCGGCGGAGCGGTTCAGCAGGAACCGCGACGGGGCGTCCGGGATGCGGATGCGCGCCTTCAGGTCGACGTTGCGGGTGGCGACCGGCATCCGGCGGCGGTTGCGGATCAGCGTGACGACGGCGCCGTGCGGGGCCTGGAGTCCGTAGAACGCGATGAAGCAGGCGATCGCGCCGTAGAAGATCAGGTGGTCCGAGAGGTTGAGCCGGGCCAGCAGGAGGATCAGGAGGAGCTGGCGGATCAGGAAGCGGATCGACAGGCCGGCCCGGACCTTGCTGAGCCGGTTGACGAGGTAGCTGCCCTTGCGGTGCAGATAGTGGTCCGCGAGGTACGTCACGGCCGCCGCGGCCGCGAAGGCGGGAACGCTCGGGACGAGCGCGGCCAGCATGAGGGCGGGGAAGCCCAGCACCATGAGAGCCGCCGCGGCCAGCTCGGCCGCGCTGCCCACCCGGGCGACGCGAATAGCGGTGGAAATCACTGATAAACCTGCTCTTGGGGTTTTTGAGTAATTCGCCGAGCCAAGGACTCAGGCCCCCGTGAACGCTCCTGAACGGGCGACCACGGAGGCCTGAATTCCTGGTAAAACCTAATTACTTCCGATTATTACACGCCGTCCTGACGGTCGAGCACGGTGGCCAGCGCCGCCTCGAAGCCGGAGGCGGTGGCCGCGCCGGCCGTCGGGTCCTGCTGGCGGACGTCGATGACATGTCCGGTCAGCTCGGAGAGCAGCACGTCGAGCGAGGTGCGGGCCACGGCCTCGGAGGAGAGGAGCGAGCCCGCGGGCTCCTGGCCGAAGGCCTTGGTGCGCATCGGGGTGGCGGTGCGCTCGGGGTTGATGCAGTTGACCCGGACGCCGTCAGCGCCCCACTCGTCGGAGAGGGCCTGGGTGAGGTTCACCATCGCGGCCTTGGTCGAGGAGTAGAGGCTGTACTCCGCGCGGCCCCGGGTGTAGCTGCTGGAGGTGTAGAGGAGCAGCTGACCCTTGCTCTCGGCGAGGTACTTGTAGGAGGAGCGGGCGATCTGCACCGGCGCCAGGTAGTTGACCTTGAGGGCCTGCTCGATGGTCGCGTTGTCCGTCTCGGCCAGCTTGCCGATGCGCAGGACGCCGGCGGTGTTGACGACGTAGTCGATGCGCCCGGTCTCGGCGTACGCCTTGGAGAGCGCGTCGTCGACCTCCTCGGGGTTCTCGACGTGCGTGCCGGTGGTGGAGCGGCCGAGCGCGTAGACCGTGGCGCCGTAGCCCTCGGCCAGCTCGGCGATGTCCTTGCCGATGCCGTAGGAGCCGCCGAAGACGACGAAGGTCTTCCCGGTGAGCAGCTCGCGGTAGGCGGCCTCGTCGACCTGCTCGGGGGCGGCGGTGGAGGCGAGCTGGAAGAGCTTGTCGGCGATGAAGACGTCGACCGGCTGGGTGACCTTCATGTTGTACTCGTCGCCCGCGACGACGTGGATCGGCACGTCCGGCAGGTACTTGAGCACGACGGAGCAGTCGTCGGTGGCCTGGAAGTTCGGGTCCCCGGCCGCGACCTCGTAGGCGCGGCGGATCGTGGACAGCTTGAACGCCTGGGGCGTCTGGCCGCGGCGCAGCCGGGAGCGGTCCGGGATCTCGGTGATGAACTCGCCGTCGTCGCCGTGGGTGCGGGTGACGATGATGGTGTCCGCGGACGGGATGGCCACGTCGACGGCGTGGAAGCGCTCCAGCGCCACGACACAGTCGTCGATCACACGGCGCGAGAGCAGGGGGCGCACGGCGTCGTGGAAGAGGACGTTGCGGTCCTCGCCCTCGGCCAGACCCTCGCCGAGGGCCGCGATGGCGCGCTCGGTGGTCTCGTTCCGGGTGGAACCGCCCTCGATGACCTTGGTGACCTTGCGGAAGCCGGCCTTGGCGACGATCTTCTCGATGTCCGGGACATAGCCGGGGGCCATGAGGACGATGATGTCGTCGATCGAGTCGGTGTTCTCGAAGGTGGTCAGGGTGTGCTCGATGACTGCCTTGCCGGCGATCTTCAGCAGCTGCTTCGGGATCTGGAGACCCACGCGCTGACCGGTACCGCCGGCCAGGATCACTGCGGTGGTACGGGGCTTGGCTATGTGCGACACAGGTGACCTACCTCGGGACAACGGGGGACAGCAAATGGTCCCACTAGCGGTAACCGCAGTGCAAGGCGAGCGACCACTGCCGCATATGCGCCCGCAACCTGTCATTCACCTTGCACTGCCGGCCGCCGGGCGGGGTGTGCCTCAGCCGCGGCGCAGTCGCCGCAGGCAGCGGTGGCCGAGGACCTTGACCAGCTCGCGCGAGGGTGTCTGGTGCACGGTGCGCGCCTTCGCCGGGGCGCTGTGCCGCACGGGCGCCGAGGCCGCCGCCGCGAGGGCGCCGTACAGCGCCTGAGCAGCCACCTCGGGGGCGATCCGGGGCCGGTGCGGCATCTCGTCCACGGTTTCCGGTACCGCCGACAGAAGCGCGGGATCTCCTAGGACCCGTACGCCCATTCCGGCGATCCGGGCGGTGATCCCGGCGCCGATCCCGGCCGCCGCCTCGACGGCCCACCGGGGTGTGGAGATCTTCACGTCGTGCGGTGCCGGGCTGCACGTGTTCTTCATATGCATGACCGCGCCGTTGCGCACGAGCGCGGAATACAGCTCGTCGGGGAGTCCATTGCCGCGGAATTCCACATTAAGATTCCGCAGCATTTCGGTCTCGGCGAGGGTGAGCGAGCGGTTCGCCGCGTCCGGTACGGGCCTCAGCACTCCGTCGGGCAGTCCGAGCAGTGTCCCGAAGGTGCGCAGCAGGCCGTCCCGCGCACGGTCGTCGACCACGACGACGGTGACCCGGCCGGGCCCGACGGCCCGGACCCAGCGCTCGACCAGCCGGTCGTGCCGGTGGCGGTGCCAGAAACTGGGGTTGGGCTGCTCGTAGGGGGCCTTGCGCAGCATGTGCTCAAGCCAGTCCTCGTACCCCATGCGCAGCCCGTTCTGCACGTACTGCTGCCACTGCGAGGGCATGATCCGCACCAGGGGGCGCAGGGTCACCACCACCTGTACGCGGTCGCCGCCGAGCTGTCGGATGATGCGGGCGACGGTCTCGTCGTCGGGGGCGTCCGCGAAGAACTCGCTGCTGATCACCGAGGTGCGCCCGCCGGTGGCGGCCACCCGGGCCAGCAGCCGGGTCCAGTGCTCGTCGGTGGGCACGGTGTCGCCCATCATCGCGGGCCGGGCGCAGGCGGCGAGGGCCGCTTCCATCGGATGTCTGGTGGCCGCCGGGAAGTCGACGCCGTGCCTGGCCATCGCGTCCTTCGCGGCGAACAGCGCGCCCTGGACGGCGGTGGTCCCGGTCTTGTGCGGGCCGATGTGCAGCAGCCGGGTGCCGGCCGGCAGCGGGGTGTTCGTACAGTCAGTCTCCATGGTCAAAGGAAGGTAAGAGTTGTTCGTGAGTCTGCCGTGAGAGGAGTCTGGGACGCGGATGAGTCCCGGACTCCTCCCCCGTCGGACGCCCTACGGCGTTCCGCGCTACCCGGCTCAGACGACCCGGACGCCGGGGTCGTCCGACTCCACGCGCAGGGTGGCGTGGGTGCTCGCGGTCGCCTGCGGCGCGAGGACGGTGTCCACCACCCGGACCGTCGCGTCGATGCCGTCGCGGCGGATGTCGAAGAGGTGGTAGCCGCGGTGGGCGTCGATCACCTTCCAGTGCGGGTTGTCCGGCATCAGCGGGTCCCACTGGGCGTGGAAGGCGGCCTGGTCCTGGTCGCCGTTGCTGGAGACGGACGTGCCCACGAACTCGGCGCCGACGACCTTGGAGGACGGATCCGCGAAGTCCTCCTTGAGGTCGCTGATCATCGTGAGGTGACGGTCGCCGCTCAGCACCACCGGGTTGCGGACGGTCCCGAACTCCCGCAGCAGGGCGTTGCGTTCGGCCTGGTAGCCGTCCCACGCGTCGTAGTACCAGAGCTTGCCTTCACCGATCTGGAGGTCCGTCTCGGCCATCATGATCTGCGAGGCGACGACGTTCCAGCGGGCGGGCGAGCGGTGCAGCCCGTGCAGCAGCCACTTCTTCTGTTCGGCGCCCATCATCGTCGCCGACGGGTCCTCGGCGCCGGCCTGGGTGGTGGCCTGGTCGCTGCGGAACTGCCGGGTGTCGAGCACGTTGAGCCGCATCAGCCGGCCGAATTCCAGGCGCCGGTACATGTGGATGTGCGGCCCGCTCGGCACGGCGCCGGCCCGGACCGGCATGTGCTCGTAGTACGCCTGGAAGGCCGCCGTCAGCCGGGCCACGAACGCGTCGTGCGTCTGCTTGTCGGGATCCTGGGGCACCTGGCCCGCCCAGTCGTTGTCCACCTCGTGGTCGTCGAAGGTGACCACCCAGGGGGCGTTCGCGTGCATCGCCGCGAGGTCCGGGTCGCCGCGGTACTGCGCGTACCGGTTGCGGTACTGCGTCAGCGTGTACGGCTCCCCCGTGCCCTCGTGGCGGCGCGGCCCCGCCGAGGACGGCACCGACTCGTAGATGTAGTCGCCGACGAAGAGCACGAAGTCGGGGTCCTGCGCCAGCATGTCGGCGTACGGCGTGAAGTAGCCGTGCTGCCAGTTCTGGCAGGAGGCGAGAGCCACCCGCAGGGCGCCGCCGGAGGCGGTGGGGTGCGGCGCGGTGCGGGTGCGGCCCGTGGCGGAGAGCCGGCCGCCGGCCCGGAAGCGGTACCAGTAGTCGCGCCCGGGGCGCAGTCCCCGTACGTCCACGTGCACGCTGTGCCCGTACTCGGAGCGGGCGTGGGCGACGCCCCGGCGCGCGACCTTCTTGAAGCGCGCGTCCTCGGCGAGTTCCCACTCGACGGGCACCACGCTGTCGGGCATGCCGCCGCCGTTCAGCGGGTCGGGGGCGAGTCGCGTCCACAGGACGATGCCGTCGGGCAGCGGGTCGCCGGAGGCGACACCGAGGGCGAACACACCATCGGGCAACGGGATTTCGGCCGCCTGGGCGCTGGCCGGCAGCCACAGCTGGGCGGTGGCCGCGGCCCCGAGCACCGCGGCTCCGGCCGCGAGAAAACGTCGTCGATCGGGTGATACGGCTCCGGTCATCGTGAACTCCCTTGCGACGCTGGTCCCTTGGGTCACCTGGAAGCTCACAGCGCGCGAAGTCCCGCCCGCTGAACGGAGGGAATCGCGTACATGACAAATGAGCGAGCAACACATGACCTACCGCGGCGGGTCATGGGCGAACGGTGTCGGGCCCGGCGCGACAGTGCCTCAACGAGCGGCACCCCGGGCGCGGCTACGGGCCACACCCCACCGATTTCTGACGGAGCATCAGTCAGCTCCGGGCAACTGAAAAGCCTCTGGGCGCGGAGAGGGTCGGGATCCTCTCCGCGCCCAGTGGGAACGCGCGACTCGTAGCCTGTGAAGGCTAGAACGGCTCGAAGTCGTCGAACTCCTTCGTGGATTCGTCCCGTTCGGCCTGCTTGTCGCGGCGGCGCTGGGTGGCCGGGCGCGGCTCCTCGAACCGGTGGTCCTCACCGCGCCGGCCGAGCATCTCGGCGCCGGCCATGACCGTGGGCTCCCAGTCGAAGACGACCGCGTTGTCCTCGGGACCGATGGCGACGCCGTCACCGGAGCGGGCGCCGGCCTTCATCAACGCCTCCTCCACACCGAGGCGGTTGAGCCGGTCGGCGAGGTAGCCGACAGCCTCGTCGTTGCTGAAGTCGGTCTGGCGCACCCAGCGTTCGGGCTTCTCGCCACGCACCCGGAACAGCCCGTCCTCTTCCCGTACGACGGTGAAGCCGGTGTCGTCGACGGCCTTCGGGCGGATCACGATCCGGGTCGCCTCCTCCTTCGGCTTCGCGGCCCGCGCCCCGGCGACGAGCTCCGCGAGCGCGAAGGACAGCTCACGCAGCCCCGTGTGCGCGACCGCCGACACCGCGTAGACGTGGTAGCCGCGCGCCTCCAGGTCCGGGCGCACCATCTCGGCCAGGTCCTTGCCGTCCGGTACGTCGATCTTGTTCAGGACGACCAGCCGCGGCCGGTTGTCGAGCCCGCCGTACTGCGTCAGCTCCTCCTCGATGGTGTCGAGGTCGGAGAGCGGATCGCGCTCGGACTCCAGGGTCGCCGTGTCCAGGACGTGCACGAGCACGCTGCACCGCTCGACGTGCCGCAAAAATTCGAGGCCGAGGCCCTTGCCCTGGCTGGCGCCGGGGATCAGACCCGGTACGTCGGCGATGGTGTAGACCGTCTCGCCCGCGGTGACGACGCCCAGGTTCGGCACCAGGGTGGTGAAGGGGTAGTCGGCGATCTTCGGCTTGGCGGCGCTCAGCACCGAGATCAGCGAGGACTTGCCGGCGCTCGGGTAGCCCACCAACGCCACGTCCGCGACCGTCTTCAGCTCCAGGACGATGTCCTGGAGGCCGCCGGGCACACCGAGCAGCGCGAAGCCGGGCGCCTTGCGGCGGGCCGAGGAGAGCGCCGCGTTGCCGAGACCGCCCCGGCCGCCCTGCGCGGCGACGTACGACGTGCCGTGGCCGACCAGGTCGGCGAGCACGTTGCCCGCCCCGTCCAGCACGACCGTGCCGTCGGGCACCGGCAGGATGAGGTCCTGGCCGTCCTTGCCGGAGCGGTTGCCGCCCTCGCCGGGCTTGCCGTTGGTGGCCTTGCGGTGCGGGGAGTGGTGGTAGTCGAGCAGCGTGGTGACGGACTGGTCGACCGTCAGGATCACGTCGCCGCCACGGCCGCCGTTGCCGCCGTCCGGGCCGCCGAGCGGCTTGAACTTCTCACGGTGGACGGAGGCACAGCCGTGGCCCCCGCTACCCGCGGCGACATGCAGCTCGACGCGGTCCACGAAGGTGGTCATGGGATGTGCCTCCAGTTACGTACGGGACTGTCTTTACCTAACACGCGAAAGGCGGACCCGCTTCCCGTGAGGGAAGTGAGGTCCGCCTCGCGAAAGCTTCCGATCAGGCGACCGGAACGATGTTCACGACCTTGCGGCCACGGTGGGTACCGAACTCCACCGCGCCCGGCAGCAGCGCGAACAGCGTGTCGTCGCCGCCACGGCCGACGCCCGTACCGGGGTGGAAGTGGGTGCCGCGCTGGCGGACCAGGATCTCACCCGAGTTGACGACCTGACCACCGAAGCGCTTCACGCCGAGACGCTGGGCGTTCGAGTCGCGACCGTTCCGGGTGGACGATGCGCCCTTCTTGTGTGCCATCTCTCCTCAGTCCCTTACTTCGCAGCCGTGGGGATCGACGTGACCTTGATCGCCGTGTACTGCTGGCGGTGGCCCTGCCGACGGCGGTAGCCGGTCTTGTTCTTGTAGCGAAGGATGTCGATCTTGACGCCCTTGTGGTGGTCCACGATCTCGGCCTCGACCTTGATACCGGCCAGCACCCACGGGTCACTGGTCACGGTGTCGCCGTCGACAACGAGCAGGGTCGAGAGCTCGACCGTGTCGCCAACCTTGGCAGTGGGAATCTTGTCAACCTCAACGGTGTCGCCGACAGCAACCTTGTGCTGGCGACCACCGCTGCGCACGATGGCGTACACGCGGATCTCACTCTCTCGCTCGGGAACGACACCCCCGCAGTCCAGCCGCCCGGCAGAACGGACAGCCTCTCCCGGCGGACACGCCCGGGAGGAAGAGGTTTACGGGGATGTGGCGTGTCACCTGTGGACACGCCGACGGTCAAGGTTACGGGGCCGCGGCCGAACGGGTCAAACCGGGCCCCGCCCGGTGTGCGACCGGTCACAGTGACCGGTCGCACACCGGGGTTCAGTCCTCGTCGGTGGAGGCGGTGACGGAGGACGGAGCCGTCTGCTCCGCCGCCGCGGTCTTCTTCGACGTGGTCTTGGCGGCCTTCTTGGCCGTCGTCTTCTTCGCGGCCGTCTTCTTGGCGGCGGTCTTGGTGGCCGTCGTCTTCTTGACGGCCGCCTTCTTCGCCGTGGCCTTCTTCGCCGTCTTGCGGGCGGCCGTCTTCTTGGCCGGAGCCGCGTCCTCGCCCGGCGCCGCGTCCTCCGCGGTGGCCGGGGCCTCGGCGGTGGCCGGGGCCTCGGCGGTGGCCGGGGCCTCCGCGGAGGGCGCCTCGACCGCGGCCGGTGCCTCCTCCGCCACGGCCGACGGTACGACCGTGACGGCCGCCTCCTCGGACGCGGTGGACGCGGTGGCCTTGCGCACGGCACGGCGCCGGGGGCGGGCCGGAGCCGCGCTCTCGGCGGGCGCCTCGGCCGCCTCGGGCCGGTCGGCCGGGGCCGGCGTCTCGACGACGACCGGCGCGGCCTCGGTGACCGTCACCACGGCCTCCTCCGCCCCCGCGGGGGAACCGGCGGGCGCGGTCGCCTTACGGGTCGCCCGACGACGCGTACGCCCCCTGGGCGCGGCCTCGTCGACGACCGGGGCCTCAACGGCGACCGGAGCCTCGGCGACGGGCGCCTCGACGACCGGGTCCTCCACGGCGACCGGCTCGGCCTGCGCCACGGCAGCCGGCTCGGCCTCCGCGGGAACCTCGCGCTGACGCGGCTCCGCCTTCGGCGCGCCGGCCGGAGCCGACGCCCGCCGGCTCGACCGGCGCCGCGAACGCCCGCCCCGGGTGGCCGCGGCCTCCGCCTCGGCGGCGCTGCTGTACAGGTCCTCGTCGGGCACGAAGTCGGACTCCGCGAACGGGACCGGCATGGCGACCTCGGCGGCCACCTCGGCCTCGGTCTCGATCTCGAACTCGTCGGCCGACTCGTGCTCGTGCGACTCGTGGGTGTCGGTGGTGTCGTGCGGGTGCGCGTCACCGCCCCGTCCGCGCTTCTTGCGCTTACCGCCGCCGCCGGCCGACGTCGGCTGCTCCATGTGCACGATCACGCCACGGCCGTTGCAGTGGACGCAGGTCTCGGAGAAGGACTCCAGGAGGCCCTGCCCGACCCGCTTGCGGGTCATCTGGACCAGGCCGAGCGAGGTGACCTCGGCGACCTGGTGCTTCGTACGGTCGCGCCCGAGGCATTCGAGCAGGCGCCGCAGCACGAGGTCCCGGTTGGACTCCAGGACCATGTCGATGAAGTCGATGACGACGATGCCGCCCAGGTCGCGCAGCCGCAGCTGGCGCACGATCTCCTCGGCCGCCTCCAGGTTGTTCCTGGTCACGGTCTCTTCGAGGTTGCCGCCCTGACCGGTGAACTTGCCGGTGTTGACGTCGATCACGATCATCGCTTCGGTCTTGTCGATGACCAGCGAACCGCCGCTGGGCAGCCAGACCTTGCGGTCCAGCGCCTTCATCAGCTGCTCGTCGATGCGGTACGTCGCGAAGACGTCCACCTCGGAGGTCCAGCGGGAGAGCCGGTCGGTCAGGTCGGGCGCGACGTGCGAGACATAGCCGTGGATGGTCTCCCACGCCTCGTCACCGCTGACGATGACCTTGGTGAAGTCCTCGTTGAAGATGTCGCGGACGACCCGGACGGTCATGTCCGGCTCGCCGTAGAGCACCGTCGGGGCGTTGCCGCCCTTCGCCTTCCTCTGGATGTCCTCCCACTGCTCCTGCAGCCGCTCGACGTCACGGCGCAGCTCGTCCTCGCTCGCGCCCTCGGCCGCGGTGCGCACGATGACGCCCGCGTCCTCGGGGACGATCTTCTTGAGGATGGACTTCAGCCGGGCCCGCTCGGTGTCGGGCAGCTTGCGGCTGATGCCGGTCATCGACCCCTCGGGGACGTACACCAGGTAACGGCCGGGGAGAGAGACCTGGCTGGTCAGGCGGGCGCCCTTGTGTCCGATCGGGTCCTTGGTGACCTGGACGAGCACGGACTGCCCGGACTTCAGCGCGGACTCGATCCGGCGCGGGCCGTTGCCCATGCCGAGCGCCCCGAAGTTGACCTCACCGGCGTACAGGACGGCGTTGCGGCCCTTGCCGATGTCGATGAAGGCGGCCTCCATCGACGGCAGCACGTTCTGCACCTTGCCGAGGTAGACGTTGCCCACGTAGGAGGTCGACTGCTCCTTGTTGACGTAGTGCTCGACGAGCACGTTGTCCTCAAGGACGCCGATCTGGGTGCGCTCACCGCTCTGCCGGACGACCATCACGCGCTCGACGGCCTCACGGCGGGCGAGGAACTCCGCCTCGGTGATGATCGGGACACGCCTGCGGCCCTGCTCGCGGCCTTCCCGGCGGCGCTGCTTCTTGGCTTCGAGGCGCGTCGAGCCCTTGATGGACTGCACCTCGTCGCTCGGGTGCTCGTCCTTCTTGGCGCGCGGCTCGCGGACCTTGACGACGGTGCGCTCGGGGTCGTCGGTGGACGGGTCGGCCTCGCCGCCCGAGTCACCGGCGCGACGGCGCCGACGCCGGCGGCGACGGCTGCTGCTCGATCCCGAACCACCGTGCTCGTCGTCGGCGTCGTCGGTGTCATCGGCGTCGGCCTCGTCGGCCTGCTCGGCGGTGTCCGCCGGGTCCTGGTCGGCGTGCCGCTCGTCCTGCTCGTCGCCGTCCTCGTCGTCACCCGCGGCGTCGGCGTCGGCGGAGTCACCGCGGCGACGGCGACGGCCGCCACGCCGGCGGCGACGGCGCGAACCGGGCTCCTCGGTCTCGTCCTCGGCGTCCTCGACATCGTCGAGGTCCTCAGCGTCCTCGACGGTCTCGTCGCGCACTTCCTCGACGACGGGCTCGACAGGGACGACGGCCGGCTCGTCCACGGCGGGGCCGCCACGGCGACGGCGCCGACGGCGGCCACCGCTCTCCTCCTCGACGGCCTGCGCGGGAGCGGACTCCGCCTCCGGCTCCGCGGGCTCCGGGAGGATCTCGTCCTCCTCGGCCTCGGCGGCAGCGGCGGCAACGGCGCGCTCCACGGTCTGGAACATCGGCTCGGCGAAGACCGGCGCCTGGAACACGGCGACGGCGGGCCTGGCCGGCCGACGCGGAGCGTCCGAGTCCCGGCCGGTGGCCGGTGCGGGCGCGGAGAACCCGGCGGCGGGCTGGCGTACGGCCCGGCGGCGACGGCGCGAGCCGCCCTCGGTCTCCTCGGCGGCCTCGGCGGCCTCGGTCTGCGCGGCGGGCGCGGGAGTCTCGTCGTGCACAGGGGCCTCCTCGCCCAGGGGCGCCTCTACGGGCGCGGAGCCGCGGCGCGTGGCGCGACGGCGCGTCCGGCGGGGGGCGGCACCCTCGACGGACTCGTCGGTGTCGTCGGCGTGGGCGTCGTCCTCGGACACTTCGGCGGGGCCGGTCGCCTCGGGGGCGGGGGGCTCGACGCTCTCGGCGCCCTGCGGAGTCGCGACGGGCGCGGTCGCCCGCCGGGTGGCACGCCTACGGCCGCGACCGGCCGGAGCGGGCTCCTCGTCCTCCTCCTCGACCGGGGCGGGGACGGGCGCGTCAACGGCTTCGGCGGCGGGTGCCTCCTCCACCGCGGCGGCGGGCGTGGAGACCCGGCGCGTGGCGCGACGGCGGGCCCGGGGCGGCGCGGCCTCCTCGGCGGTGCCGTCGTCCCCGGCGCTCTCGTCGGCGGCCTCGGTCGCCGTGGCGGCGACTGCGGGGGTCACCACGGCCTCGGCCGCGGCCGTGTCCTGCACGGGGGCGGCGGCGGGCGTGGTGACCCGGCGGGTCGCACGACGGCGCGTACGGGCGGCGGGAGCGGACTCCTCGGCCACCACCGGTGTGTCAGCGGCGGCGGCCGTGTCGGCCACCGTCTCGTCGGCCGCGACAGCCTCGGCTGTCACGTTGTCCGCGCGGTCTGCCGTGCCATCCGCCGTACCGGGGGTCCCGGGGGCGGTCTCGGCGGCCGGCGGTCCCGCCGGCCGGGATGCCGCGCGGCGCCGACGGCGCGGCGGCAGCGTGTCGCTGGGTGTGGTCGGTTCGGAACCCTCGATGGGTTCGGTCGGTTCAAGCATGCGGGCGTTTCTCCCGTCAGGCTCCCGGGCGCCGCACCTGGTCCGGCATGATCGCCGGTGACGTCCGCGGCTCGCGCGTTGCGCGGTGCCGCCGTCCGGGGCGCGGGCGCCGCACGGGAGCTCTCTGTGTCCTGTCTCGCCGGTTCCGTACGCCCAGATGCGGACGGCCTGGCGAAAGTCTTGTGGTCGGTGCGCTGCCCGACCCAGGTGGCTCCCGAGTCCGAGGGCGACGCTACGACGTCCGTCCCTACGCGGAACCTTCCCTACACCGGCGCCTTCGCGGCGGCAGCTTCGGTGACCGTGGCATGCGCGGTCACTACTGCTTCGCGGTCGGGCGCGAGCGGGTCGGTCACCGTGCCGGTCTCTTCATCGAACAGCCCCTGCGCCAGCCTGGTCACCGCTGCGGCGACCGGCGGCGCCAGGTCGGCCACGGCGCGAAGACCGGACAGGACGTCGTCGGGTCGAACGGCAGGCGTCACGTGCCGAACAACCAGCCGCAGTATCGCACAGGGCTGGTCGGTCGGCCTATCGGCCTGGGGACGGAGCGCCTCGAGACCGGCTACGGCGGACCGGGCGTCGAAGGTGCGCAGGCCGTTCTTGGCCATGCGGGTGACCTCGACGGTCTCGGCCGCTTCGAACGCGGCCACGGCACGCTCGGCCTCCTCCAGCGCCACTCCGTCCAGCCTCAGCTCCCAGACGGAAGCCGTGAGCCGGTCGGCGAGTCCGGAGGTCCGGGCCTCGACCGCGTCGACGATGTCGAGCCCGGCGGGCATCGACTCGTCGAGCAGGCGGCGCAGGGTCTCGGGATCGCGCGCGGCGGTGAGCGCGATCTCCAGGTACTCCGCCTCACTGCCCGTGCCGGTGGGTGCGGCATTGGCGTACGACACCTTCGGATGCGGCGTGAACCCCGCCGAGTACGCCATCGGCACCTCGGCGCGGCGCAGCGCACGCTCGAAAGCGCGCTGGAAGTCACGGTGGCTGGTGAACCGGAGGCGGCCGCGCTTGGTGTAGCGCAGTCGGATGCGCTGCACCGCGGGTGCGGGCGGCGGGCCTTCGGGCTGTCGCTTGCCCAGTGTCGTCAGTCCTTCGTGAGAGCGGTCGTACTGCTCTCCAGAATACGTGTACCGGCGTCGTTCGGTTCCCGCGAGGGCACCGGCTGCCGCCGGACCGGTTCGCCGAGGAGCAGCCGGCGGACGTCCGCGCGGGCCTGCCGTACCGTCTCGCGGGCGATGCCGAGCGCCTGCCGGCCGAGGCGGCCCGCACCGCGCGCCGCCTCGGCGGCGGGCCGCAGGACCAGGTCCCGTACGGCGTGCCCGACCGGTCTGAGCACCGTCCGGTGGAACCAGCTCGCCGGGGCCACGAGGATCCACCGGAGAAGGGTGCCGAGGACCCGGCCGACGGCGAGCGAGAGGTACCCGGCGATCCGCCAGGCGTGTCCCAGGGCGCCCCCGACCTCCCGCCCCACCACGAGGAGGGCCCGGCCTGCCGGGGTGAGGACTCCGCGCCACAGGGCCGTCGCGGGGAGCACCAGCAAAACACGGGCCGTCCAGTACAGGACCGTGCCCAGGCCGGTGAGGAGCAGGCCCACGAGCCGCGCGACGCCCGCGGCGCACCGGGCGACCGCGTGTCCCAACGGGGTGAGCACGCGCGCGTACAGCCATCCCCCCGGCAGCACGAGCACGTACCGCGCCAGCAGGGCGAGGAACCGGTACCCGCCGCCCGCCAGCGCGCCGAGCGCGGAACCGACGCCCCGGAGGAGCCACGCCAGCGCGTGCCCGACAGGGGTGAGCACGCGCGCGTACGCCCACATCAGGGCGGTCCCGGCCGCGCGTCCGGCGGGGATCACGACGTACCGGCAGAACCCGCCGAGGGGGACGAGCAGAAGGACGTTGGCGAGCCACCCGAGGGCCTGGGCGAGGGGCACGACGAGGTACCGCCACAGCGCCGCCCACGGCCGGACGAACACCACGCGGCCCAGTGGCCGCAGCACCGCGCGGTACAGGAACCGGCCGCCGCCGGCGAGCGCGTCCCAGACGAGCCGCACCGGCACGACCAGCACGAGGACGACGATCCGCACGGGCACGCGGATCGCCACGGCGAGACATCCCTCGGGCGCCTGCGCGGGCGTACGCGCCAGGGACTGCGCGCCGGGGGCGACGGCCTTTTCGGTGTCCATACCCGTCAAGACGCGCGGGCGTCCGCTTCGGATGCCCCGATCCAGCACCGCGTGTTCTCGTCCCGCCCGTCCTCGAACGCCCCACCGTCGACCTCGATCACCTCACGGGAGCGGCACGGCCCGGAGTATCGCGGAGGCGTCCTCCCGCATGATCTCCAAGAAGAAGGCGCCACAACGAATATGACGGGTCGTCAGTTTCTGCTCAGCCGATCACCGATCACCGATCCAGGAGACGACGAGGTGAGCGCGCCCGAAAGCGGAGTGCGCCGCGCTCAGTCGGCCGGTCCGAGGAGCGCCTCGACGATCTCGCGCATAGGGGCGGCGAGTTGGTCGGCGGTCGCGTCGCGCAGCGGTCGGAGCCCGACGGAGGAGCGGACGACGGCGACGCCCACGCCGAGCGCGACGAGGAGTTGGGCCCGGAGCAGGAGGTGATCGTCGTCGCCCGCGTCGGCGGCTTCGAGGATCCGGCGGGCGTACTCGCCGAGGGCGTCCTGGCGCAGTTCGTCGGTGTGCCGGTCGCCGGAGGTGCGCAGCAGCATCAGTACCGGGTGTTCGCCGAACTCGGGCCAGGCGTCGGCCGACAGCTGACGGCCGAGCGCCTCGGCGAGGGCGGTGCGGCCCTGGGGGAACTCGTCGCCGCCGCCCGGGAACCGGGGTGTCGCCGCCAGCGCCGCCTTGAAAAGCCCCTCCTTCGAGCCGAAGTAGCGCTTGATCAGGGCGAGGTTGACCCCGGCGTCGGCGGCGACGTCCCGCAGCGTCGTGCGGTCGTAGCCGAGGCTGATGAAGCGGCCGTGCGCGGCGTCCAGGAGCGCCTGCCGGGTCGCCGCCGCGTCCCGGCGGCGGGGGCCGCGGGCTTCGTTCGTCTCCACCGGGGACCTCCCTGGACCGGCCGGGTAATCACTTGTTGACATGCGCGTTGACATGCCGATCGGGCCCCGTTACGTTACCAAGTAATCACTTGTTTACTTAGCTCGCCGAGCGAGCACCCCGTCTCGAAAGGGCACCGGTGGCCAAGCAGGCTCTCCTCGTCATGGACGTTCAGCGCGTGATCGTCGACCGCTATCCCGACCCCGCCTATCTGCCGCGCCTGCGCGGGGCGATCGACGCGGCCCGCGCGGACGGGATTCCGGTGATCTACGCGAGCGTCGGGTTCCGGCCCGGCCGCCCGGAGATCAGCCCCCGCAACAAGATGTTCGGCAGGCTCGCCGCCGCCCCGGAGCCGCCCGGCTCGGAGCGGGCGAGCGAGATCCACCCGCATGTCGCCCCCGAACCCGGCGAGGTCCAGGTCACCAAGCGGCGAGTCAGCGCGTTCGCCGGCAGCGACCTCGACATGGTCCTGCGGGCCAACGACATCGACCACCTGGTCCTCACCGGCATCGCCACCAGCGGCGTCGTCCTGTCCACCGTCCGCCAGGCGGCCGACCTCGACTTCGGTCTCACGGTGCTGTCCGACGGCTGCCTCGACAACGACCCTGAGGTGCACCGCGTCCTCACGGAGAAGGTGTTCCCGCACCAGGCGGACGTACGGACGGTCGCCGAGTGGGTCGCGGCCCACTGACGCCCCACCCGCCCCGCCACCGGCGCACGGCCGCTCGACCGCACGCCCCTTGCACACCAACACTCCCTTACCGGGCATACGAGGCGCTGATACTACGGACTCCTGAACAAGGGGGACGAAAGTGACGCGTACCGACACAGGCTCCGACGACGACACCGCGAGCCACGAACCGCGGGGCGAGCACGGCAGGAGCGCCAACCGGAACAGAATCCTGATCGCGTCCATCGGTGCGGCGGCGGTCGTCGCGGCCGCGGCCGTCGGAGCCCTGCTCGCCGACAACGGCGGCACGGGCGGCACGCCGGCGGCCACCACCCTGGAGGTCTCCACCCCTACCACCGCGACCACCGCCGCGGACGCCTGCGACCTGCAACGACTCGCCGACTCCTGGGACCGGCCGCCCTCGCAGCGCTACAACGAATCTCTCTTCGCGGGTCGCGAGGCGCCCACCGTCTACACCCAGGTGGCCGGCGCGGACAACGACCCCGAGATCAACGTCAGGGGCCAGGTCAGCCTGGACATCCCGGCGGGCCAGGTCCTCTACCTGATCACCAGGCCCGACCCCGACTCCAAGGACCAGTACGGCCACTCGGGCAACGGCCGCTTCTACCCGGGCACCCCCATCTCCCCCACCTCCAGCGGCTGCTGGGAGGACGACAACCACCGGGTCGGCTATCCCGGCGTCAAGGGCATCAGCGAGACGTACCTGCTCGTCCTCGTCGGCGCCGACCAGGCGGCGAAGTTCCCGGCCGACCGCAGGGCGAAGAACTGGGACGGCTACAACGCGGAGCAGTGGCGGGCCATCAGCAAGATCGACGTCATGAACTTCCACGTCTCGACGGCCTGACCGGGCACCGGCCTCCCGGCCCTCCCCTACTTCACCGTCAACGGCAGCAACTTCGCCCCGGTGGGCCCGATCTGGATGGCGGTGTCCATCGCCGGGCACACCCCGCAGTCGAAGCAAGGGGTCCAGCGGCAGTCCTCGACCTCTGTCTCGTCGAGGGCGTCCTGCCAGTCCTCCCAGAGCCAGTCCTTGTCGAGGCCGGAGTCGAGGTGGTCCCAGGGGAGGACCTCCTCGTAGGCGCGTTCGCGGGTGGTGTACCAGTCGACGTCGACACCGGCGGCCGGGAGGGTCTTGTCGGCGCAGCGCATCCAGCGGTCGTAGGAGAAGTACTCGCGCCAGCCGTCGAAGCGGCCGCCGTCCTCGTAGACGGCGCGGATGACCGCGCCGATCCGGCGGTCGCCGCGGGAGAGGAGGCCCTCGACGATGCCGGGCTTGCCGTCGTGGTAGCGGAAGCCGATCGAGCGGCCGTACTTCTTGTCGCCGCGGATCTTGTCGCGGAGCCTGCCGAGGCGGCTGTCGGTCTCCTCCGCGCTCAGCTGCGGGGCCCACTGGAACGGGGTGTGCGGCTTGGGCACGAAGCCGCCGATGGAGACCGTGCAGCGGATGTCGTTCTGGCCGGAGACCTTGCGGCCCTCGGCGATCACGTTCATCGCCATGTCGGCGATCTGGAGGACGTCCTCGTCGGTCTCCGTGGGCAGGCCGCACATGAAGTACAGCTTGACCTGGCGCCAGCCGTTGCCGTACGCGGTCGAGACCGTGCGGATCAGGTCCTCTTCGGAGACCATCTTGTTGATGACCTTGCGCATCCGTTCCGAGCCGCCCTCGGGTGCGAAGGTCAGGCCCGAGCGGCGGCCGTTGCGGGTCAGCTCGTTCGCCAGGTCCACGTTGAAGGCGTCGACGCGGGTGGAGGGGAGGGAGAGACCGACCTTGTCCGCCTCGTACCGGTCCGCCAGGCCCTTGGCGATGTCACCGATCTCGCTGTGGTCGGCGGAGGAGAGCGAGAGCAGGCCGACCTCCTCGAAACCGGTCGCCTTCAGGCCCTTCTCCACCATGTCGCCGATGCCCGTGATCGAGCGCTCGCGCACCGGGCGGGTGATCATGCCCGCCTGGCAGAAGCGGCAGCCGCGGGTGCAGCCCCGGAAGATCTCCACCGACATCCGCTCGTGGACCGTCTCCGCGAGCGGGACCAGCGGCTGCTTGGGGTAGGGCCACTCGTCCAGGTCCATGACCGTGTGCTTGGAGACCCGCCACGGGACGCCCGACCGGTTGGGGACCACCCGGGCGATACGGCCGTCGGCGAGGTACTCGACGTCGTAGAAGCCCGGGATGTAGACACCGCCGGTCTTCGCGAGGCGCAGCAGCACCTCCTCGCGTCCACCGGGGCGGCCCTCGGCCTTCCAGCCGCGGATGATGTCCGTCATGTCGAGCACGGCCTGCTCGCCGTCGCCGATGATCACCGCGTCGACGAACTCGGCGATCGGCTCCGGGTTGAAGGCCGCGTGGCCGCCCGCGAGGACGATCGGGTGGTCGAGGGTGCGGTCCTTCGCCTCCAGCGGGATGCCCGCGAGGTCGAGGGCGGCGAGCATGTTGGTGTAGCCCAGCTCCGTGGAGAAGGAGAGGCCGAACACGTCGAAGGCGCCCACCGGCCGGTGGCTGTCCACCGTGAACTGCGGGACGCGGTGCTCCCGCATCAGCGCCTCGAGGTCCGGCCACACGCTGTACGTGCGCTCGGCGAGGACACCGTCCCGCTCGTTCAGCACCTCGTAGAGGATCATGACGCCCTGGTTGGGCAGGCCCACCTCGTAGGCGTCCGGGTACATCAGCGCCCAGCGGACGTCGCACTCGTCCCAGTCCTTGACCGTGGAGTTGAGCTCGCCGCCGACGTACTGGATCGGCTTCTGCACATGCGGCAGCAGGGCTTCGAGCTGCGGGAAAACCGACTCGGCAGGCATCGCGGCGTAACCTTCGTGAGCTGAGCTGGACAGGGGTGACCATCCAGCGTAGCGCGCCCCGGACCGCCGCCCTTACGCCCGGCTCAGAGCGCGGGCCCGTGCGCGATCCGCTGCCACGCCCCGGGCAGCTCCGCCTCCACGGCCGCCGCGCGCCGCTCCTCACGGCCGTACAGCAGGCCGTAGGTGAAGGTGTTCTCCCCGGCCGCGTGGGCCTGGCGGGCGAGGTCGCGCAGCGCCTCGCGGGCCAGCACGCTGTCCTGGTGCTCGCCGAGGAGGCCCTGGAGGGACTTCATCGACGTGGCCAGTGCGGCGGCCGGGTCGCCGAGCGCGGGGACGGCCGCCTCCGCCGCGTACCGGGCGCGCTTGGCCTTCTTGCGGGCCTCGTGCAGCGCGGTGTCCCGTGCCTCCCCCGGCTCCTGGTCCAGGGCCCGCCCGACCAGCGCGGCCACCGTGGCGAACTCCTTCCGTACGGCCTTGGCGACCGCCTTCTCCGGTCCGCCGGCGGCGCCTGGCAGCAGCGGCGGTGCGGCGAGCAGGGTGTCGAGCGCGGTGAGCAGGGCGAGGTATCGCCTGCCGTCCAGTACGGCGATCAGGCGCCGCCGGGAGCCGCCGCGGCGGGCCTGGGTCCAGGTGCGCAGCCGGCCGCGGACGGGACCGGCGAGGAGGGTGCGGGGCAGTTCGGCCAGGGCCGCGGTCAGCCGGTCGGCGAGCACCTCCATGTCCCGGTCCACGCCCAACTCGCTTGCCAGCCATTTGAGTTCGGCGCCGATCGGGTCGGTGACCGTGCGGTCGAGGATCTTGCCGTAGGAGTGCAGGGCGCTGCGCAGCCGGCGGGTGGCGACGCGCATGCGGTGCACGGAGTCGGGGAGGTCGCGGCGGACGGCGGGGTCGAGTTCGACGAGGGCGTCGCGCTGGGCGCGGAGGTAGGCGAGGACGTGGTCGGCGGCCGTGACCGGGTCGGCGGCGGGGGGCTGTTCGCGGGCCGTGCGCCGCTTCTCGGGGGTGGTCTCGTCGAGTGCGCGGGCCAGTTTGGAGTGGGCGGCGGAGGGGCGTACGCCCGCCTTGCGCAGGCGTTTGTCGACCTTGTCGAGGAAGGCCGGGTCGCCGCCGTCGGCGAGTTCGACCTCGATCTCGGTCCACTGGGCGCGGCTGCCACCGCCGGTGAGCCGTTCGGCGTGGACGGCGTCGACGCTGACCTCGGCGAGCAACGTGCCGTCCGCGTCGAGGAGTTGGCGGATGTCGCGGGCGGAGCGGAGCCGGACCTGGGGCAGCAGTTCGGCGTCGCGCGCCCGGGAGCGGACCAGGCCGGCGAGGGCGCGGGGCACGGTGTCGGAGAGGGGTGCCCGGATCTCGTCCCGTACGCCGGGGGCGACCGGGAACTTGAGGTGCCACCCCGCGTCGCCGCCGCCGGTGCGGCGGCGCAGGGTGATCGAGGCGGCGTGGAGGCTCTGGGCGGCGGTGTCGTAGTAGACGGCGTCGAGTTCGACCACGCCCTTGTCGATGACGGCCGCGACCCCGCCGACGGCGGTCAGGTCGGGCAGGCCGCTCTCGTCGGACTCGTACTTCCGCTCGATCTCCCGCTTGGTGTCCGCCATGCCCCGAATGTAGTCACCGTCGTGCCCGGGCGGCAGGGGTCGTCGCCGCCCGCTACGCCGACATCGGCCGCTGCACCCGGATCGACTGGAGCAGCCCGATAGCCACCCACACCGCGAACATCGAGGACCCGCCGTAGGAGACGAACGGCAGGGGGAGGCCGGTGACGGGCATGATACCGAGGGTCATGCCGACGTTCTCGAACGCCTGGAAAGCGAACCAGGCGACGATGCCGGCGGCGACGATCGTGCCGTACAGCTCGGTGGTCTCACGCGCTATGCGGCAGGCGCGCCAGAGGATGACGCCCAGCAGGAAGAGGATCAACCCCGCGCCCAGGAAGCCGAGTTCCTCGCCCGCGACGGTGAAGACGAAGTCCGTCTGCTGTTCCGGCACGAACTGGCCGGTGGTCTGCGAGCCGTGGAAGAGTCCGGCGCCGGTCAGTCCGCCGGAACCGATCGCGATCCGGGCCTGGTTGGTGTTGTAGCCGACACCGGCGGGGTCGAGGCTGGGGTTGGCGAAGGCGGCGAAGCGGGCGATCTGGTACTCGTCCAGGATGTGCAGCTGCCACACCGCGATGGCGCCGAGGGCGCCCGCGCCGAGGAGGCCGAAGACCCAGCGGTTGGAGGCGCCGGAGGCGAGCAGCACGCCGAGCACGATGATGACCATGACCATGACCGACCCGAGGTCGGGCATGAGCATCACGATCAGCATCGGTACGGAGGCGAGGCCGAGGGCCTGGAGGACGGTGCGGTGGTCGGGGTAGGGCTTGTCGCCGGCGTCGACGCGGGCGGAGAGCAGCATCGCCATGCCGAGGATGATGGTGATCTTCACGAACTCGGAGGGCTGGAGCGAGAAGCCGCCGCCGAGCACGATCCACGAGTGGGCGCCGTTGACGGTGGAGCCCAGCGGGGTCAGCACCAGCAGGATGCCGAAGACCGAGGCGCCCCAGAGGATCGGTACGGCCGTGCGCAGGGTGCGGTGGCCGAGCCAGATCACGGCGGTCATCATGGCGAGCCCGATGCCGGTGTTCATCAGGTGGCGGATGAGGAAGTAGTACTGGTCGCCCTGGTTGATCTCGGTGCGGTTGCGGGTCGCCGAGTAGACCAGGACCGAGCCGATCAGGGAGAGGCCGATCGCCGACAGCAGTATCGGCCAGTCCAGGCGGCGGCCCACGGAGTCCCGGGCGAGGACCCGGGTCCAGCCGGCCCGCCGGGGGCCGTAGCCGGAGACGGAGAAGCTGTTGGCGCCGGTCATGTGAGCATCCTCCGGCTTCCCCGCCTGCGCGGGCGCCTTCGCGTGTTGCGGTTGGTGCCGTTGGTCGGGGAGGGCGAGGTGGCGGGGGGCTGGGTGCCGCTGTCGCCTGCGGCCGTGTCCTTCGGGGTCGCCTGGAGTTCCTTCGCCGGGTCGCCGGTGATCTTCGGCGCGGCGATCGTGCCGTCCGTCCGGACCTTCGGCAGGCCCTTCTGCGGGGTGGGCAGCAGCGCCTTCTTCTTGTCGACGGAGCCGTCGGCCTGGACGCCGTAGAGCGCGCTGTAGATGTTGCGCACGGCCTCACCGGAGGCGCCGGAACCCGTACCGGCCTGCGCGATCGTCATGACGACCGTGTAGTCCTTGCTGTACGTCGAGAACCATGACGTCGTCTGCTTGCCGTAGACCTCGGCGGTACCGGTCTTGGCGTGCAGTTCGATCTTGTCCTGGGGCCAGCCCTGGAACTTCCAGGCGGCGGTACCGCTGGTGACGACTCCGGCGAGGGCCTTGTCGATGCCCTTGTGCGTCGCCCGGCTGATCGGCAGCTTGGCCTTGACCTGGGGCTTGATCTCCTGGACGGTCTTGCCGTCGGGGCTGACGATCGCCTTGCCGATCGTCGGGACGTACTCGGTGCCGCCGTTGGCGAGCGCGCCGTAGATCATGGCCTCCTGGATCGGGGTGACGAGGGTGTCGCCCTGGCCGATGGAGTAGTTGATCGAGTCGCCCTCGCGCATCTTGTTGCCTTCGAGGCAGTTCTCGTAGGCGATCTTCTCGACGTACGTGCCGTCCTTCTTGCCGGACTTGCACCAGGCGGACTTGTTCGCCTTCCAGTACGCCTCTTTCCACTGGCGGTCCGGGACGCGGCCGGTGACCTCGTTGGGCAGGTCGACGCCGGTGGTCTTGCCGAGGCCGAACTGGTGGGCCGCCTTGTAGAAGTAGTCCTTGGGCTCACCCTTCTTCGGGTTGATCCCGCCGTCCTTCTTCCACTGGGCGTCGGCAAGACCGTAGAAGACGGTGTCGCAGGAGACCTCCAGGGCCCGGCCGAGCGAGATGGGGCCGAAGTTCTCGCCCTCGAAGTTCTTGAAGACCTGGCTGCCCACCGAGTACGAGCTGGTGCAGGGGTAGCCGCCGTCCCAGGTGTAGCCGGCCTCGACCGCGGCGGCGGTGGAGACCACCTTGAAGGTCGAACCGGGTGCGGACTGACCCTGTATGGCCCTGTTCAGCAGCGGGTAGTCGGAGTTCTTGCCGGTCAGCTGCTTGTAGTCCTTGGCGGAGATGCCGCCGACCCAGACGTTCGGGTCGTAGGTCGGGGCGGAGGCCATGGCGACGATGCGGCCGGTCTTGGCCTCCATCACGACGACGGCGCCGGAGTCGGCCTTGTAGTTCTCGCCGGTGATCTTGTCGAACTGGGTGCGGGCCGTCTTCATCGCCTCGTCGAGCTGGTACTCGGCGACGCGCTGCACCCGGGCGTCGATGCTGGTGACCAGGTTGGAACCCGGCTCGGCCGCGTCGGACTTTGCCTTGCCGATGACCCGGCCCATGTTGTCGACCTCGTAGCGGGTGACACCGGCCTTGCCGCGCAGCTGTTTGTCGTACTCGCGCTCCAGGCCGGAGCGGCCGACCTGGTCCGAGCGGAGGTACGGCGAGTCGCTCGACTCGGCCTGCTGGATCTCGTTGTCGGTGACCGGCGACAGGTAACCGAGCACCTGGGCGGAGTTGGAGTCGCCGGGTGCCGCGTACCGGCGGACGGCCTCGGGCTCCGCGGTGATGCCGGGGAAGTCCTCGGCACGCTCACGGATCTGCAGGGCCTGCTTGGCGGTGGCCTCGTCGGTGATCGGGATCGGCTGGTAGGGCGAGCCGTTCCAGCAGGGCTGGGGCGTCTTCGCGTCGCAGAGCCGGACCTTCTGCAGGACGTCCGCGGCCTTCAGGCCCAGGACGCCCGCGAGCTTGGTGAGGACCGCCCGGCCGTCGTCCTTCTGCTTCAGCAAGTCGGTACGGGAGGCGGAGACCACCAGCCGGGTCTCGTTGTCGGCGAGGGCGACTCCGCGCGCGTCCAGGATGGACCCGCGGACGGCCGGGTCGACGACCTGCTGGACGTGGTTGCCGGAGGCTTCCTTCTGGTAGGCGGCGCCCTCACGGATCTGGAGGTACCAGAGGCGCCCGCCGAGGGTGCCGAGGAGGGACAGGACGAGGATCTGGATCACGATGAGACGAATCTGGACCCGTGGGGTCCGTCCGGTCTCCGGGATGTTGGTCACTGGTACTGCCTCCCCCTCTCGATGTGTGTCCGAGTCATATCCGACGGACCTGTGAGGCCGGACGCCAACTCCGCGCTGCTCAAAGCCGCTTGACCCCCTTGATACGGCCCGCGCGGGCGACGCGCGCCCGGGCGGCCCTCACCCGCAGGCCGCCGCGCCGGCCGCCGACCCGCAGGCCGGTGCCCGAGGAGAGCCAGCCGGACGCGATGTCGTTGCCGGCCGCGGAGTTGGTCTCGGCGAGCGGGTCGTTGTCCGCGCGCCGGGCCAGCGCCATGATCCCGGGGACCACGAACGGCGCGAGCAGCAGGTCGTACAGGGCGGCCGTGAACAGCAGGTTGGCGAGGCCGACATGGCGGGCGGCGGTGTCGCCGACGAGGGCGCCGACACCGGCGTAGAGGAGGGTGGTGCCGACGGCCGCGGCGACCACGACGGCCATCGGGCCGGTGGCGGACTTCAGCCGTCCGTTCTCCGGTCGGGCGAGGCCCGCGAGGTAGCCGATGACGCAGAGCACGAGGGCGTAGCGGCCGGCCGCGTGGTCGGCGGGCGGGGCCAGGTCGGCGAGCAGGCCGGCGCCGAAGCCGATCAGGGCGCCGGCGACATGGCCGTAGACCATGGCGAGGCCGAGGACGGTGAGGAGGAGCAAGTCCGGGACGGCGCCCGGGAGATGGAGCCGGGCGAGGACGCTGACCTGGATCACGAGGGCGACGACGACCAGCGGGACGGAGAGCAGGATCCGGTTGACACGCATGGGGGATTCGCTCCTACTGCTGTTGCTGGCCGTCGACCGGCGCGTTCGCGGACGGGGTGACCGTGACGGTCACCGTCGGGGTCGGGGTCGGCTTGGGCTTCGCGGGCAGGACCGTGTCGCGCGGGTCCTTCTTCGGGGCCTCGACGACGACGCCGACGATGTCGAGTTTGGTGAAACCGACGTACGGCGTGACGTAGACGGTGCGGGTCAGGCCGCCGCCGGAGGGGTCGACCCGGGCGACCACGCCGACCGGGACGCCCGGCACGAAGGGCTTGTCGGCCTGCGAGCCGAAGGTGACCAGCCGGTCGCCCTTCTTCACCTCCGCCTTGCCGTTGAGGAGTTCGACGCGCAGCGGGCGGTCGCCCTGCCCAGAGGCGAAGCCGAGTTCGTCGCTGCCCTCCACGCGGGTGCCGACGGTGAAGTCGGGGTCGTTGGCGAGCAGCACGGTGGAGGCGTCGGGGCCGACGGTGGTCACCCGGCCGACGAGTCCGTCGCCGTTGAGGACGGTCATGTCGCGCTTGATGCCGTCGTTGGCGCCCGCGTCGATGGTGACGGTCCAGGAGAAGCCCTGGGCCGCTCCTATCCCGATGATCTGGGCGCCCTTGATCCCGTACTGGCCCTCGCCGGCCATCTTCAGCATCTTGTCCAGCTGGCCGAGGCGGCTGCGGTTGCGGTCGGCACTGCCGAGCGTCGCCTTGAGAGCCGCGTTCTCCTTCTCCAGACGGGCGAGCCGGTCGTGGCGCTCACCGGAGTCGCGGACCGCGGAGACGGCGTTGCCGACCGGGTCGACGGCGCTCGACACGCCGTTCTCGATCGGGCCGAACACCGTGGCCGCGGCCTGGCGGGCACCGTCGACCGGCGAGTCCTGCCCTCCCCGGATGTCCACCGTGATCAGCGCGAACGCTACGGCGATCAGCAGCACCAGGAGCAGCCGGCTCTCTCGTGTGTCCCTCACGTGCGACGGCCGTGCCTTCCTCATAGGAATGTGCAGTGTGCGGAGGCTTCAACAAATGCGTGGGCAGAGGCTCATGGCGGAGCATATGCCTCCATATCGACGATCCGCCGCACGAGAGGAGCTCGTCTCGTACGGCGGAATCGAAGCGTTACCTCATCTGCGCGGCTGGGCGTCCAGGACCTGCTGGAGCGCCTCGAACTCCTCGACGCACTTGCCGGAACCGAGCGCCACGCTGTCCAGCGGGTCCTCGGCGATATGGATCGGCATGCCGGTCTCGCGCCGCAGCCGCTCGTCGAGACCGCGCAGCAGCGCGCCGCCGCCGGTCAGCACGATCCCGCGGTCCATGACGTCGCCGGAGAGCTCGGGCGGGCACTTGTCGAGCGTGGTCTTCACCGCGTCGACGATCGCGTTGACCGGCTCCTCGATCGCCTTGCGTACTTCGGCGGCCGAGATGACGACGGTCTTCGGCAGCCCGGACACCAGGTCCCGGCCGCGGATCTCGGTGTGCTCGTCGTTGTCGAGGTCGTACGCCGAACCGATCGTGATCTTGATCTGTTCGGCCGTGCGCTCACCGAGGAGGAGCGAGTACTCCTTCTTGATGTGCTGGATGATCGCGTTGTCCAGTTCGTCGCCCGCGACGCGGATGGACTGGGCGGTGACGATGCCGCCGAGCGAGATGACCGCGACCTCCGTGGTGCCGCCGCCGATGTCCACCACCATGTTGCCCGTGGCCTCGTGGACCGGCAGGCCGGCACCGATGGCCGCGGCCATGGGCTCCTCGATGATGTGCACCTGACGGGCGCCGGCCTGGGACGACGCCTCGATGACGGCGCGGCGCTCGACGCCCGTGATGCCCGAGGGCACGCAGACGACGACCCGCGGACGGGCCAGGTAGCGCCGCTTGTGGATCTTCAGGATGAAGTACCTGAGCATGCGCTCGGTGATCTCGAAGTCGGCGATCACACCGTCCTTCAGCGGACGCACGGCAACGATGTTGCCGGGCGTGCGCCCGATCATCTTCTTCGCCTCCGCGCCGACCGCCAGGATGCCACCGGTGTTGGTGTTGATCGCGACGACGGACGGCTCGTTGAGTACGATCCCGCGACCCCTGACGTACACCAGCGTGTTGGCGGTCCCGAGGTCGACAGCCATGTCACGGCCGATGAACGACATTGAGTTCCCCATCAGGATTCGTCTGGCCTTCCCGGGAGCTTCTGAGAGCTTTTCAGGTCGGCGAGGTGGGTGCTGTGACGTGAAGGCTTCCATCGTAGACGCGCCTGCACGGACACTGCGCGAGGGTCTTCGCCATTGTCAGCATGTGAGGCACCGGCTCGCTTGTGGAGACGGTCCAACGGGGGCATTCGTTCCCCCGATCGGCACGCATATGCCGGGGGACGGCCGGAACGAATCGGCCGCCCCAGGTCACGTGCGCGGGTCGCTGACGGGTATTCAGACGCGCCCGGGGAAGAAGATCTTCACCTCGCGCTCCGCGGACTCCTCGGAGTCGGAGGCGTGGATCAGGTTCTCCCGGACGATCACCCCGAAGTCGCCGCGGATAGAACCCGGCGCGGCCGCGATCGGGTCGGTCGGACCGGCGAGCGCGCGCACGCCCTCGATCACCCGCTCCCCCTCGGCGATCAGCGCGACGACCGGACCGGACGCCATGAACTCCACGAGCGGCTCGTAGAACGGCTTGCCCTTGTGCTCGCCGTAGTGCTGCTCCAGGGTGTCCTGGTCCAGGGTGCGCAGTTCCAGCGCCGTGATCCGCCAATCGGCCTTGCGCTCGATACGGCTGATGATCTCGCCGGTCAGGCCACGACGTACGGCGTCGGGCTTGAGGAGGACGAGGGTGCGCTGGGTCACGGCGGGGCTCCTTCGGATCATGACTGTGCGAGGCGTCTCACGGCAGGCCCGAGGCTACAGGGCGTGTCATGGCGCCCGTCACACAGCGTCAGGTGTAGAGGAGGCGGCCTGCGCGGCGAACCTCGCCTTCGCCTCGTCGATCTTCCGGCCGTAGTGCACGGAGGCCCACCACAGGGCCGCGAAGATCGCCCCGAGGAAGAACATCGAGGGGACGACGAAGCCCGCGGCGATCAGCGCGATCTGCAGCGCCCAGCCGAGGACGATGCCGGCCGGCCGGGTCACCACCCCGCACAGCAGGAGGCTCAGGAACATCGCGATCCCGCAGACCGTCCACACCGTGGAGGTGGTCAGGCCGGGGTCCTTCATGGCGACCAGACCGGCGAAGCCGATCACGAAGAACTCGCCGATCAGGGTGGACGAACAGAGGGTACGCACGGGTGGTCAGCCCCTCCCCAGCAGCAGTCGGGCCTCGCCCACGGTGATGACGGAGCCGGTGACGAGCACACCGCCGCCCGCGAACTCGCCGTCCTCCTCGGCCAGCGTGATCGCGGCCTCCAGGGCGTCGGGCAGGTGCGGTTCGACCTGCACCCGCTCCTCGCCGAACACCTCGACGGCGAGCGCGGCCAGTTCGTCGGCGTCCATCGCGCGGTGGGTGGAGTTCTGCGTGACGACGACCTCGGTGAAGAGCGGCTCGAAGGCTTCGAGCAGCCCTCGCACGTCCTTGTCCGCGCTGGCCCCGACCACCCCGATGAGGCGGCTGAAGTCGAAGGCCTCCGCCACGGCCTCGGCGGTGGCGCGGGCGCCGGCCGGGTTGTGCGCCGCGTCCAGCACGACGGTCGGGGAGCGCCGTACGACCTCCATCCGGCCCGGGGCGGCGACCGACGCGAACGCGCTGCGGACCGTGTCGAGGGAGAGCGGCTCGGGGCGCTGGGCGCCGACGCCGAAGAACGCCTCCACGGCGGCGAGCGCGACGGCCGCGTTGTGCGCCTGGTAGGGGCCGTGCAGGGGGAGGAAGATCCCCTCGTACTCGCCGCCCAGGCCGCGCAGGGTGAGGAGTTGGCCGCCGACGGCGACGCTGCGGGAGAGGACGCCGAACTCCAGGCCCTCGCGGGCCACCGTCGCGTCGGTCTCCACGGCCTTCTTCAGCAGCACCTGGGCCGCGTCCACCGGCTGCTGGGCCAGGATCACGGTGGCACCCTGTTTGATGATGCCGGACTTCTCCCCGGCGATCTCACCGGGCGTACCGCCGAGCCGGTCGGTGTGGTCGAGGTCGATGGGCGTGATCACGGCGACGTCGGCGTCGATGACGTTGGTGGCGTCCCAGCTGCCGCCCATGCCGACCTCGACGACCGCCACGTCGACGGGGGCGTCGGCGAACGCCGCGTACGCCATCGCCGTCAGCACCTCGAAGAAGGAGAGCCGGAACTCCTGCTGGGCGTCGACCATCTCGACGTACGGCTGGATGTCCCGGTAGGTCTCGATGAACCGCTCGGCCGAGAGCGGGGCGCCGTCGAGACTGATCCGCTCGGTGATCGACTGGACGTGCGGGCTGGTGTAGCGGCCGGTGCGCAGTTCGAAGGCGCCGAGGAGTGCCTCGACCATGCGCGCGGTGGACGTCTTGCCGTTGGTGCCGGTGAGGTGGATCGAGGGGTACGACCGCTGCGGGTCCCCCAGCACGTCCATGAGCGCGGCGATCCGGGCGACCGACGGCTCCAGCTTGGTCTCGCCCCACCGCGTGGCCAGCTCCGCCTCGACCTCGCGCAGGGCCGCGTCCACCTCGGGGTCCTCCGGGCGGCCGGGTACGTCGGCCTCCGGCCCGGCGCCCTGGGCGCGGAGCGTGCGGCTACCGGCCTCGATGACCGCGAGGTCCGGGTCGCGGTCGGTCTCGGCCTCGATGATCTCGTCGAAGGGATCGCTGTCAGTCACAGGGGCCAGTCTACGTACCCCGCCCGCGGCCGGCGGGGGCCGGTCGGGCCCACGCGGCGGAGCCGCGCACCGGCACCTCCGCGCGCCCGGACAGGGAGGGCCCCGGAGCCGCCTGGCTCCGGGGCCCTGTCTGCCGTACCGCCGCCGTCTACGCCTCCGGGAGGCGGTCCAGCTGGGCGCTGATGCGCTCGATGTCCTCGCCGGCCTTGGCGAGGCGGCCGCGGATCTTCTCCACGACGTTGTCCGGGGCCTTCGCCAGGAACGCCTCGTTGCCGAGCTTGGCCTCGGCCTGCTGGCGTTCCTTCTGGGCCGCCGCCAGATCCTTGGCGAGCCGCTTGCGCTCGGCCGCCACGTCGATCGTGCCGGAGAGGTCGAGGGCGACCGTGGCACCGGCGACCGGGAGGGTCGCCGTGGCCGCGAAGGAGTCGCCCTCCGGCTGGAGGCGGAGGAGCTGGCGGATGGCGGCCTCGTGCGGGGCGAGGGCCGTGCCGTCCAGGGTGAGCCGGGCCGGGACGCGCTGGCCGGGCTGGAGGCCCTGGTCGGCACGGAAGCGGCGGACCTCGGTGATGACCTGCTGGAGCGTGCCGATCTCCCGCTCGGCCGCCGCGTCCCGGAAACCGCTGTCGGCCGGCCAGTCGGCGATGACGACCGACTCGCCGCCGGTGAGCGTGGTCCAGAGGGTCTCGGTGACGAACGGGACGATCGGGTGCAGCAGCTTCAGCGTGACGTCGAGGACCTCGCCCAGGACGCGCTGGGAGACCTCGGCAGCCTCGCCGCCCGCCTGGAACGTCGTCTTGGACAGCTCGACGTACCAGTCGAAGACCTCGTCCCAGGCGAAGTGGAAGAGCGCGTCGGAGACCTTCGCGAACTGGAAGTCCTCGTAGAGCGCGTCGACTTCGGCGACCGTGGCGTTCAGGCGGGACAGGATCCAGCGGTCGGTGGCCGACATCCTCGACGCGTCCGGCAGCGCGCCCTCGACCGTCGCGCCGTTCATCAGGGCGAAACGGGTCGCGTTCCAGAGCTTGTTGGCGAAGTTGCGGGAGCCCTGGACCCAGTCCTCGCCGATCGGGACGTCGACGCCCGGGTTGGCGCCGCGCGCGAGGGTGAAACGCAGGGCGTCGGAACCGTACTTGTCCATCCAGTCGAGCGGATTGACCGCGTTCCCGAAGGACTTGGACATCTTCTTGCCGAACTGGTCGCGGACCATGCCGTGCAGGGCGATGGTGCGGAACGGCGGGGTGCCGTCCATCGCGTAGAGGCCGAACATCATCATCCGGGCGACCCAGAAGAAGAGGATGTCGTAGCCGGTGACCAGCACGGAGTTCGGGTAGAACTTCGCGAGCGACTCGGTCTGTTCGGGCCAGCCGAGGGTGGAGAAGGGCCACAGGCCGGAGGAGAACCAGGTGTCGAGGACGTCGGTGTCCTGGTGCCAGCCCTCGCCGGCCGGCGGCTCGTCGTCGGGTCCGACGCAGACGACCTCGCCGTCCGGGCCGTACCAGACGGGGATGCGGTGGCCCCACCACAACTGCCGTGAGATGCACCAGTCGTGGAGGTTGTCGACCCAGTCGAAGTAGCGCTTCTCCATCTCCTGCGGGTGGATGGCGACCCGGCCGTCGCGGACCGCGTCGCCGGCCGCCTTCGCCAGCGGGGCGACCTTGACCCACCACTGCATGGACAGCCGCGGCTCGACAGTCGTCTTGCAGCGCGAGCAGTGGCCGACCGAGTGGACGTAGGGCCGCTTCTCGGCGACGATCCGGCCCTCGGCGCGCAGCGCGGCGACGATCGCGGAGCGGGCTTCGAGACGGTCCTGGCCCTGGAAGGGGCCGGGGACGGTGATGACGGCGTGCTCGTCCATGACCGTGATCGCCGGGAGGTCGTGGCGCCGGCCGATCTCGAAGTCGTTCGGGTCGTGGGCCGGGGTGACCTTGACGGCGCCGGTGCCGAACTCGGGGTCGACGTGCTCGTCGGCGACGACCGGGATGGAACGGTCGGTCAGCGGCAGCCTGATGAGCTTGCCGACGAGGTGCCGGTACCGCTCGTCGTCGGGGTGGACCGCGACGGCCGTGTCACCGAGCATGGTCTCGGCCCGCGTGGTGGCGACGACGATCGCGTCGTCCCCGTCGCCGTACTTCATGGAGACGAGTTCGCCGTCGTCGTCCTGGTACTCGACCTCGATGTCGGAGATCGCGGTGAGACAGCGCGGACACCAGTTGATGATGCGCTCGGCGCGGTAGATCAACTCGTCGTCGTAGAGCCGCTTGAAGATGGTCTGGACGGCCTGGGAGAGGCCCTCGTCCATGGTGAACCGCTCGCGGGACCAGGCGACGCCGTCACCGAGCCGCCGCATCTGCCCGGAGATCTGCCCGCCGGACTCGCCCTTCCACTGCCAGACCCGCTCGACGAAGGCCGAACGGCCCAGATCGTGACGGGACTTGCCCTCCTTGCCGAGCTCGCGCTCGACGACGTTCTGGGTGGCGATGCCGGCGTGGTCCATGCCGGGCTGCCACAGCGTCTCGTAGCCCTGCATGCGCTTGCGGCGGGTGAGGGCGTCGATGAGGGTGTGCTCGAAGGCGTGCCCGAGGTGCAGGCTGCCGGTGACGTTCGGCGGCGGAATGACGATCGTGTACGGCGGCTTCCCGCTCCCCGCGTCCGCCTCGAAGTAGCCCCGCTCCACCCAGCGCTCGTACAGCGGCCCCTCCACGTCGGCCGGCACGTACTGGGTCGGCAGTTCGGGGTCGGTCGCTGATGGCTGCTGCTGAGCGTTCTCGGTCACGGGGTCAGTTTAGAGGTGTCACCGGGCAGTACCGAAACGCGTTTGTTCTGTAACGGTGCCGTCCCCGATGCCGTGCCCTTCCGGTGCCTGCGCCAGGATGTCAGGAACACATAAGCATCTGGAGGGGAACCCAGTAATGAGCTACAACCAGCCGGGCCCGTACGGCGGGCAGCCGCAGCAGCCCGGGCCGTACGGTCAACCGGGCCCCTACGGTCAGCCGCCCCAGGCGCCGCAGGGCGCCCCCCAGCCCGGCTACGGCTACCCGCAGCAGGCCCCTCCCGCCCAGCCCGGCTACGGCTACCCCCAGCAGCCCCCGCAGGGCGTCCCGCCGCAGAACCCGCCCTACGGCCAGCCCCCGTACGGCGTCCCGCAGCCGCCCGCGCCGGGCGGCGGCAAGAAGAAGACGGGCCTGATCATCGGCGCGGTGGCGGTGGTGGCCGCGATCGCGGTCGGCGCGTACTTCGTGATCGGCGGCAGCAGCGGCGGCAGCGTCGGGGACGACGGCGCCCACAAGCTGACCACGCCGGCGACGGTCCTCGACGGCTCGTACAAGAAGAGCGACTCCGGCTCCGGCAAGATGAGCGACTCCGACCTCAAGGACGCCCAGTCGTGGGGCATCCGGAACCCGAAGGACGTCAGCGCCGGCTACACCGCGGGAACGGGTGTGACCGCCAAGCAGCTGCTGTTCTCCGGCGTGTACGGCACGATCGACGACCCGGCCAAGGTCGTCGACGCGATGTTCGGCCAGATGAAGAAGGACTCCGCGTCGGGCTCCGCTACCGACGGCAAACTCGTCGGCACCCCACAGGAGTTCAAGCCGGCCGGTTTCAGCGACGGCATCCTGAAGTGCCAGGCGATCGAGAGAACCACGAGCGGCACGACGACGAAGATGCCGCTCTGCATATGGGGCGACCACAGCACCGTCGCCTACGTGCTGTCCTACGACATGGCCGCCCTGGCGGCAGGCAAGAGCAGCTCCCTGTCCGACGCGGCGACACTGGCCGGCAAGGTCCGCGACGACGTACGCGTCAAGGTCTGACGGCTCAAGCGGCTCAGGCACAGCCAACTGCGAAGGGGCCCCGGTCGGTTGACCGGGGCCCCTTCGCAACACACAACGAATTCCGGGGAGTTACGCCGTCTTCTGCTCGCCCGGGCCCCGGCCGCGTGCGTCGCGCGGGATCAGGGTCGGGTTGACGTTGGAGAGGACGACGTCCGCCGTGATGACGACCCGGGCCACGTCCTTGCGGGACGGGACCTCGTACATGACGCCCTGGAGGACTTCCTCCATGATGGCGCGCAGACCCCGCGCGCCGGTCTGGCGCAGGATGGCCTGGTCGGCGATGGCTTCGAGGGCCTCGCGCTCGAAGTCCAGCTCCACACCGTCGAGTTCGAAGAGCCGCTGGTACTGCTTCACCAGCGCGTTGCGCGGCTCGATCAGGATCTGGAGCAGCGCCTCGCGGTCCAGGTTGTGGACCGAGGTGATGACGGGGAGCCGGCCGATGAACTCGGGGATCATGCCGAACTTGACCAGGTCCTCGGGCATGACGTCCTCGAACTGGTCCTTGGCCTGAAGCTCCCGCTTCGAGCGGATCGTCGCGCCGAAGCCGATGCCTTTGGCGCCCGCCCGGGACTCGATCAGCTTCTCCAGGCCAGAGAAGGCGCCGCCCACGATGAACAGCACGTTCGTCGTGTCGATCTGGATGAACTCCTGGTGCGGGTGCTTGCGTCCGCCCTGCGGCGGCACCGAGGCGGTGGTGCCCTCCAGGATCTTCAGCAGCGCCTGCTGGACGCCCTCGCCGCTCACGTCACGCGTGATCGACGGGTTCTCGCTCTTGCGGGCCACCTTGTCGATCTCGTCGATGTAGATGATGCCCGTCTCGGCCTTCTTGACGTCGTAGTCGGCCGCCTGGATGAGCTTCAGCAGGATGTTCTCGACGTCCTCGCCGACATAGCCCGCCTCGGTCAGCGCGGTGGCGTCGGCGATCGCGAACGGGACGTTCAGCATCCGGGCCAGGGTCTGGGCGAGGAGCGTCTTGCCCGAACCGGTGGGGCCCAGGAGCAGGATGTTGGACTTCGCCAGCTCGATGGCGTCGTCCCGGCTCTGGCCGCCGCCGTGCTCCCCGGCTTGAACGCGTTTGTAGTGGTTGTATACCGCGACTGAGAGCGCCTTCTTGGCGGACTCCTGTCCGACCACGTATCCCTCGAGGAACTCGTAGATCTCGCGGGGCTTGGGAAGTTCCTCCCAGCGCACCTCGCTCGTCTCCGCCAGTTCTTCCTCGATGATCTCGTTGCAGAGGTCGATGCACTCGTCGCAGATGTACACACCGGGCCCTGCGATGAGCTTCTTGACCTGCTTCTGGCTCTTGCCGCAGAACGAGCACTTGAGCAGATCGCCGCCGTCACCGATGCGTGCCACGGTGTGCTTCCCCTTCGCCTGGGAGACGCCTGCGTTCAGCGGCTCCTGGTGCTGCCTTATGTCCGACGGTACCTTGCCGGGGCCCTCGTCCGGGCCCCCCTTGGCACGGTTCACTTCCACGTGGACCGTACCGGGGGGCGGCGACGACACGGCTCCGGGTCAGCGGACCTCGGCGTTGTTCATCTTCCGGGTGGAGATGATCTGGTCGATCAGGCCGTACGCCAGCGCGTCCTCGGCCGTGAGGATCTTGTCGCGCTCGATGTCCTCGCGGATCTTGTCGATCGGCGTGGTGGAGTGCTTGGCCAGCATCTCCTCCAGCTGCGCGCGCATCCGGAGGATCTCGTTCGCCGCGATCTCCAGGTCGGAGACCTGGCCCCGGCCCGTCTCGCTGTAGGGCTGGTGGATCAGCACGCGCGCGTTCGGCAGGGCCATGCGCTTGCCGGGGGTGCCGGCGGCGAGCAGGACGGCGGCGGCGGAGGCGGCCTGGCCCATGCAGACCGTCTGCACGTCCGGCTTCACGAACTGCATGGTGTCGTAGATGGCCGTGAGGGCGGTGAAGGAGCCGCCCGGGCTGTTGATGTAGATCGAGATGTCCCGGTCGGGGTCCATCGACTCCAGGCACAGCAGCTGCGCCATGACGTCGTTGGCGGAGGCGTCGTCGATCTGCACACCGAGGAAGATCACGCGCTCCTCGAAGAGCTTCGCGTACGGGTCGTACTCGCGCACGCCCTGCGAGGTGCGCTCGACGAAGCGCGGGATCACGTAACGGGACTCGGCGGCGGGTGCCGTGTATTCGGCGCGCGGGCCGTCGAACAGGCCGCTGCCGGTGAAGTCGTTCACTGTCTCTCTCCTGGGGACTGTGGCGGTCGGCTGGGGGCTGTACGGGGGTGTCAGGCCCCGGTGCCGCCGCCGCCCGGCATGCCGGCGGCCGTGGGCATGATGTCGTCGATGAGGCCGTACTCCTTGGCCTCGACCGGGTCGAACCAGCGGTCGCGGTCCGAGTCACGGGTGACCTGCTCGACCGTCTGACCGGTGTGGAAGGCGGTCAGCTCCGCCATCCGCTTCTTGGTGTGCAGCAGCCGCTCGGCGTGGATCTTGATGTCCGACGCGGAACCGGCGAGGCCGGCCGAGGGCTGGTGGATCAGGATCTCGGCGTTCGGCAGCGCGAAGCGCTTGCCGGGGGTGCCCGCGCTGAGCAGGAACTGGCCCATCGAGGCCGCCATGCCCATGGCGATGGTCACCACGTCGTTCTTGATGTACTGCATGGTGTCGTAGATCGCCATGCCCGCCGTGATCGAACCACCCGGGCTGTTGATGTACAGGAAGATGTCCTTCTCCGGGTCGGAGGCAAGGAGCAGCAGCTGGGCAGTGATCTTGTTGGCGATGTCGTCGTCGACCGCCTGGCCGAGGAAGATGATCCGCTCGTTGAGCAGCCGGTTGTAGACCTGGTCGCCGAGGCCACCACCGAAGTTGGGCTCACCGGCGGCGGAGGGCATCAGATTCGTCACGTATCCACCTGCTCGTCTTACGACGGCGCCGGGCCGTCTACACGTGTACTGCCGGGGCGTGGGGCCTTCCGGCCAATTCCGGGGACTCCCCTGCCCTCGTACTCATGGACCCTAACGCGCGGGTCCCTTCGGGCAATCCCGCAAAGGGAACTGTTCGCTGTGAGCGCAGGTCACCCGGGCGCCGGGCGGTTCCCCGCGCCCTGGATAAGGCAAAGCCCCGGGGGGCAGTCCCCGGGGCTCTCCTGCCCTGCAAACGCTACGCCTCGGTCGGCTCCTCGGCAGCGGCGTCGGCCGTCTCGGCGGAGGCGTCGACCGTCTCGGCGGTCTCGTCTTCGTCGTCGAGGTCGACGACCTCGCCGTTGGTGTCCTTCACCGTGGCGGCCTCGACCACGACGGCCAGCGCCTTGCCGCGGGCGACCTCACCGACGAGGAGCGGAACCTGACCGCCCTCGACGACCGCCTGGGCGAACTGGTCGGGGGACATGCCGGAGGAGGCGGCGCGCCGCATGAGGTGCTCGGTGAGCTCCTCCTGGCTGACGTTCAGCTTCTCCTTGTTGACCAGCTCGTCGAGGACGAACTGGGTCTTGATGCCCTTGACCGCGGCCTCGCGGGTCTCGGTCTCGAACTCCTCCTCCGTCTTGCCCTGGATCTCCAGGTACTTCGGGAGGTCGAGACCCATCTGGCCGAGCTGGTGGTGCTCCAGGTTGTGCTTGCGGGTGTTGATCTCGTCCTCGAGCAGCTTCTCGGGGACGGGCACCTCGACGAGCTCCAGGAGCTTGTCCAGGACGCGCTCCTGGGCCTGGGTGGCCTGGTCGTACTGCTTCATGTTCTCAAGGCGCTTGCGGCTGTCCGCGCGCAGCTCCTCAAGGGTGTCGAACTCGGAGGCGAGCTGGGCGAACTCGTCGTCCAGGGCGGGCAGTTCGCGGGCGGCGACCTGGGTGACCTTGACGGTGACCTGGGCCTCCTGGCCGGCCGCGGAGCCGCCCTTCAGCTCGGAGGCGAAGGTGGTCTCGGCGCCGGCCTCCAGGCCCTTGACGGCCTCGTCGATGCCGTCGAGCAGCTCGCCGGAGCCGATGGTGTAGGAGACGCCCTCGGCGACGCCGTCCTCCAGGACCTCCCCGTCGACCTTGGCCTCCAGGTCGAGGGTCACGACGTCGCCGTCCTCGGCGGCGCGCTCGACCGGGGAGGTCGAGGCGAAGCGGTCACGGAGCTGCTCGACCGACTTGTCGATGTCCTCCTCGCTGACCTCGACCGGGTCGACCTCGACCTCGATGCCGGAGTAGTCCGGGATCTCGATGGAGGGCCGGATGTCGACCTCGGCGGTGAAGTTCAGCGTCTCGCCGTCCTTCAGCTCCGTGATGTCGACCTCGGGCTGGCCCAGGGGGTTGAGCTCCGCCTCGTTGACCGCGTCGGTGTAGAACTTCGGAAGCGCGTCGTTGACCGCCTCCTCCAGGACCGCACCGCGGCCGAACCGCTGGTCGATGACGCGCGCCGGGATCTTGCCCTTCCGGAAGCCCTTCACCGTGACCTGCTGGTTGATCTTCTTGTACGCCGCGTCGAGGCTGTCCTTGAGCTCCTCGAAGGGCACCTCGATGCTGAGCCGAACCCGGGTCGGGTTCAGGGTCTCCACGGCGCTCTTCACGGTTGGGTCTCCTTGGGGGCTGACTTCTTGGGGTGCGGACCCAGACAGGTCCGGCGCTTACGCCGCCCGGAGGACTTCAGACGTGAGACACACGGGCGCGCAGCTTGCATAGTAGCCGCAGTGACAGGACGCCCCAAAAGGCGATCTTGTGAGGTACCGCTGCACGGTCGCCGAGGACTCGTACGGTTGTCGGGGTGGCGGGATTTGAACCCACGGCCTTCCGCTCCCAAAGCGGACGCGCTACCAAGCTGCGCCACACCCCGTCAGGTGCGAACGTAGGGTACATGCCCGCGGCCGGTGGAACCGCCGCATTCGGCGAGCCCGCCGTGGCGCCGACGGGGACCGGCAACAGGTGTGCGGCGACACCCCACGACCCGCTACGATGCCTTCTGTGCCGCACTCGCGTGACCTGCGGCGCATTGTGTGCGGGCGTAGCTCAATGGTAGAGCCCTAGTCTTCCAAACTAGCTACGCGGGTTCGATTCCCGTCGCCCGCTCTCCACGCATCAGGGTCAGGTCGGAGGATCATTCCTCCGCCTGGCCCTGATCATTTCCAGGGGTCGCGTTCAATCCGCCGCGTCCCCCGTGTGCCCCTCGGGCTGTCGATCTCGGGCGCTGCGCCGACGCGCGTCCTGGTACACGCCAACCCCGGCGGGAATGGGTCGATCACCGTAGGGCGCGAGCGGGTCAAGGCGATACCTCCGGCGGCACCGCTCAGACTCCGGGATGGCGGGGGCCGCCGTTCGCGGGTGCCGGCCGAGTGGCGCGTGCGCGGGGTGCTTCCATCCCGTCCGCCGCCGACCCGGGCAGAGCAGGGCAGACGCGGCCCAGGGCGTGAACGGCGTTCGGAGAGTGGCGAGTTGGGACGGGTGGCGAAGGCTCGCGGCGAAGGGCTCGGTCAGTCCGATCCTGGCCCGAGACGAAGCGCTGTGGGCCCCACGCCGAACCGACAGCAGTACCGTCCGGTCACGGCAGCCACGCCGGATACGGCGAGAAGGCAGAACCGGCCGGATTCGAACCGGCGTCCTCGCGATTTTGGAGACCGCGCGCGACGACCTCTGCGCTACGGCTCCGCCCCGTCGCCATCCTACGGATGCACGCTACTACCGAGGTAGGACCCGGGCCCGTTGACGTCACCGTGGTACGAGATCGTCAAATGAGGCCAAATCGCGACCTACTACGATCCCGTCAGATTCGCTCACACTCGAACTCATGGGGGCGACACGGGATGCCGGCGAGTCGACGTGTCTTCGCTGCGGGCGGGCCGACCGATCCGTACACGAGCGGGGGCGGATCAACCTCATGGCGAGCTACTGCGAGAGATGCTGGAACACGCTCGCCAACGAGATGGCCGCGAGCGACGGAGCCACAGCCGCGCCCAGACCCGAACCCGATCCTGACGACACAGCATGGATCGAGCCGCCGGTATGTCCGGTGTGCGGCGTATTGGTTCGCGTGTATCCGACGAACTACGATCGCTGGGTCAGCCTCGCCATGGTGGAACTGCCTGCCAAAGACGTCCCGGAGGCTTTCAGATGGCGTTTGACGCGGCTCCCGAGCCGCTCCCCCATCCCCACCGACATCGTTGCCGTACGGGTCCGTGGAATCGATCCGCTACCGAGCGAACCCGTCGTACCGGCTCACAGGATGGTCTGTGTTCCCGAGCGCGGTGAGCCGTAGCGCTCTCAGCGGCCGGCGGGAGGTTCGACCCATCTCCGGGCGGGCCCGAGGTCGTTTCCGGGGGTGCCGTGGCGGGTGTGGGACGCGGCGGGCCGGTGTTCCGGTGGGACGTCGAGGCCGGGCTCGGTGGCGGATCCGTCGGCCGGCCAGTCGCCGGGGGTCGGGTGCTGCCGGTCGACGCCGGCACGTGGGTGGCCGCGCGGTCGTCCGCCCGTCGCGGCCGGCGCGGGTGACCAGCCGCGGAGCCGGGGCGCGGCCCTCCGGGTTCGGTCGCCGCGCGTGGTCGTACCGTGCCTCAGCCGCTCAGAAGTTGATCGAATTGATCGTCTCCGCCAGTGAGTTGAGGAACCGGTTGATGGACGGAGCCATCCCGGTGGAGGCGAGGAAGAAGCCGAAGAGTATGGCCACGATGGCCGGCCCCGCCTTGATGGAGCCACCCCTGATCAACACCACCAGGATGATCGCCAACAGCAGCACCACAGACAGTGAAATGGCCACAACTGATCACACCCTACGGTCGGTTCCGCTCTACCGGCCCGGGAACGCGACCCTGCGCACCCCCGCCAGGACCATCGTGCCACCAACCCGGCCCGGGTATGCCGCCGCTGACACATCGTCGGTCACACAGGTACGCGACGACCCCGCGCGCCGCCGCCCCCGCGACCCTCGGAGTGATGTCCCGCACACCAATTCGAGGGCGCCGTCGGGACACATTCCGCTCGGATCGTTTCCGTGTCCACACATCGCGTTCGCAGAGCATTTCGAATTGTGGGCACGGGCACCCCAATAGGAGTGCCGGGCGTGCCGTTATGCTCCAATTAAGCGGGACGAATGCTGACATCATGGGCACATATCGTATGCCTGGTCGACATCTCGCAGTCCTAAGAATCTTTTCATGCGGGAATGGCCCCCGACGGTTTCACGGATTCCCACAGGCGCCGCTAAGGTGCCTAAAATGTTCAAACAGCGTGACGCGTTCTTCGACAACGCGAAGTACCTGGCGATCGTTCTGGTCGCCATAGGCCACGCCTGGGAGCCGTTGAAGGGCGACAGTCGCATCCTGGAGGCCGCGTACACCGTCGTGTACGCCTTCCACATGCCGGCGTTCATCATCATTTCCGGCTACTTCTCACGCAGCTTCGACTTCAGACCCGACCGCCTCAAGCGGCTGATCACCGGTGTCGCGGTGCCGTACGTGATCTTCGAGACGGCGTATCCGCTGTTCAAACGCTGGGTCGACCACGCTCCGCACCAGGAGGTCAGCCTTCTCGACCCCTGGTACCTCACCTGGTTCCTGTGCGCGCTGTTCGTGTGGCGGCTGACCACGCCGATCTGGCAGGCCGTGCGCCATCCGCTGCCGCTGGCGATCGGCGTCGCCATGCTGGCGACCGTCAGCCCGGAGATCGGCGACGACCTCGACCTGCAACGGGTGCTGCAGTTCCTGCCGTACTTCGTGCTCGGCCTCTGCCTGCGGCCCGAGCACTTCCGCCGGGTGCGCCGGCGGGAGATGCGGATCCTCTCCGTGCCGGTGTTCGCGACCGCGCTGGCCGTCGCCTGGTGGGCGGTGCCCGGGCTGAATCCCGCGTGGCTCTACCACCGGGACGCCGCTCAGGAACTGAACGCGCCCTGGTGGTCCGGGCCGGTCATGGTGCTCGTCCTGTTCGGCTGCTCGCTGCTGCTGACCGCGTGCTTCTACGCGTGGGTGCCGGGCCGCCGGATGTGGTTCACGACGCTGGGCGCGGGCACCCTCTGCGGCTATCTGCTGCACGGGTTCGTGGTGAAGGCCGGTGTCTACAAGGGCTGGTTCGACCACGCCTGGCTGCACAGCGCGCTCGGCGAGATCCTCGTGACCGTCCTGGCGGCCGCGACCGTCACCCTGTTGTGCACCCCGCCCGTACGTCGGGTGTTCCGCTTCGCGCTGGAGCCGAAGATGGAGTGGGCGTTCCGAGGTCACCCCGGCCAAGGTTTCCGGGAGCGCGGGAACGACGGCCCGGACGCGAGCGGGAACGAGAGCCGGGACGAGGCCAAGGACGGCGTGAAAGTCTCCGCCTAGGAAGCCGAAACCGGAGGCCGAGGCGGAGCCGGAGTTGCAGCCGTCAGCGTCGCAGGCCGAGAAGCGCGCGCATCCGCGCGTACTTCTCGGTCAGCCGGACCCGCGTCGCCTCGTCGAGGACCGCGAGGCGCACCGGGTCCGCGTTGTGCGCCAGGTCCGCCTCCTTCACCAGCAGGGCGCCGGGGGTGGCGAGAACGCGCTCGGCGTACGCCTCGGCTGGCTCCCCGGCCCGCTTGGTGACCGCCAGGACGATGTCCTTCGTACGACGGCTCAACGCCGCTTCCCGCAGCCACCGTTGCGACAGCGCGTCGTCCTCGACGGCGTCGTGCAGCCAGGCCGCCGCGATCTGTTCCTCGTCGCCGCCCCGTGCGCGCACCCCGTCGGCCACCGCTTGGAGGTGCTCGGCGTAGGGGCGGCCGGCCTTGTCGGTCTGGCCCGCGTGGGCGGCGCGGGCGAGGGCCGCCACCTCGGCCAGGGAGAGCGGCGGGGCCGTCACCGGGTCAGCGCCTGTGCCTGTGCGGTCGGGCCCTCGCGGCAGACCAGCAGCAGGGCGCGGTCGTCGTTGACGTCCTTGGCGACCGCCTCGATCAGGTGCCAGGCCGCGCCGTGGAAACCGCCGGCGACATAGCGGTCGGCCTCGCCGGTGAGGCGGTCGATGCCTTCGACGATGTCCCGCTCGGAGGTCTCCACCAGTCCGTCTGTGAACAGCATCAACACGTCCCCGGGGCGCAGCGATCCCTTCACAGGGTCGAACTGGGCGCCGTCGTACACACCCAGCAGGGGTCCTTCCGCCGCCTTCTCCTCCCAGCGGCCGGTGCCCGCGCTGAGCTGGAGGCCCGGCGGGTGGCCGGCGGAGAAGAGTTCGTAGTCGCCGGAGTCGAGGTCCAGGACGAGGTGGATGGAGGTCGCGAAGCCCTCGTCCCAGTCCTGGCGGAGCAGATAGCCGTTGGCGGCGGGCAGGAACGCGTGCGGGGGCAGCGAGCCGAGCAGTCCGCCGAACGCGCCCGACAGCAGCAGGGCACGCGACCCGGCGTCCATGCCCTTGCCGGAGACGTCGGTCAGGACGACCTCCATCGTGCGGCCGCCGTTGGTGCGGGCCGCCACCACGAAGTCGCCGGAGAACGACTGGCCGCCCGCGGGCCGCAGCGCCATCTCCCGGTGCCAGCCCTGCGGCAGTTGGGGCAGTTTGCTCTGTACCCGGATCCGCTCGCGCAGGTCGAACAGCATGGTCCCGCCGCGCCGCCAGGGCACCCCGACCCGGCTGCGGAACTGGGCGATCAGCAGCCCGAAGAAGCCGCACGCGGCCACCACCAGCACCACACCCGGGGTCACTCGCGACGGTCCCTCGGTGTACGGGCCGAGCTTCACCGACTCCACGATCAGGGCCGTCGCCGCCGCCGCGTACAGACCGAGCAGGCTCGCCGGACGGAGCACCAGGCCGCCGGCGACGATCGGCAGCACCAGGGCGGCCGGTGAGCACCACACGGAGTCGGCGAGCGTCGTGGCCGCGATCAGCGGGATGGTGATCAGCAGTCCGGCGAGCGCGACCCAGTCCGAGCCGTCCCCGCGGAAGTAGTCCACGGCGCTTCTGCGCAGGCCGGTGCGGACCCGGTGAACCAGCTTTTTCAACCGGGCCGTGAAGGTGTCGGCCTCCGCGCGCCGCTCTCGTCCTGCTGCCATTAGTTCGGGACCCTATCCATCCGACCTGCCCCTTGGCACGGGAGGTCCCACTTGTCCCCCGTCCGAGGTCCGACTTCACAGTGAACTTCACGGACGGCGCCCGCGCGGGCGTCGCGCGGAAATTCCCTGGCTCGTCCCGCATTGCCCTGATAGGCATGGCCCATGGCGACAGACGCGAGGAACACGGGCGCCGACGTGCGGGTACTGCGGCGGGACGAATGGGACAACTGGTACGACAGGCTCCTCGACGCCTTCGGCGGGGTCCCCGAACCGGCGGAGGAACGGGCGCTGTTCAACTCGCTCACCGAAGTCGACCGTTCTCTCGGCGTCTGGGACGGGGACACCTGCGTGGGGACGGCGGGCGCGTTCAGCTTCCGCATCACCGTGCCCGGCGGCGCCTCGGTGCCGGCCGCGGGCGTCACCATGGTCAGTGTGGCCGCCACGCACCGGCGCCGGGGCATCCTGGCCTCCATGATGCGCCGCCAGTTGGACGATGTGCGGTCCTGGGGCGAACCGCTCGCCGTCCTGACCGCCTCGGAACCGGCGATCTACGGCCGGTTCGGGTACGGCATCGCGACGACGAGGCTCTCCGCGGAGATCGACACCGACCGGGTCCGGCTGTCGGTGCCCGCCGGTACGGATGACGTACGGCTGCGGCTCGCGGACCCCGTCTCCGTACGGGAGGCGTGCGAAGCGGTGTACGCGCGACGGGTGGCCGGGCGGCCGGGGATGCTGGCACGGCGGCCCGGGTGGGAGAACCTGCCGCTGCTCGACCCGGAGAGCGCGCGGCAGGGCACCTCCCCGCTGCGCTGCGTGCTCGCCGAGCGGGACGGTGAAGTCCTCGGCTACGCGCGCTACTTCACCAAGCCGCGGTGGACCCCGGAGGGTCCCGCGGGCACGGTCGAGCTGCGCGATCTGGAGGCGCTGGACCCGGCGTCCCACGCGGCGCTGTGGCGGTTCCTGTTCGGCATCGACCTGACGGGGACGGTCAGGCTGCACACTCGTCCCGTCGACGACGCCTGGCAGCACCTGGTCTCCGACATCCGCCGGTGCGCCGTACGGCACCGGGACTCGCTGCATGTGCGGCTGGTGGAGGTGGGGGCCGCGCTGGAGGCGCGGACCTATCAGGCGCCGGTGGACTTGGTGTTGGCGGTCGAGGACTCCTTCTGCCCCTGGAACGAGGGGAGTTGGCGGCTCACCGGGGACACCAAGGGCGCCTCCTGCGAGCGCACCGGGGACGCGGCCGATCTGGCGCTGACCGTAAGGGAGTTGGGGGCCGCGTACCTCGGCGGGGTGTCGCTGGCCTCGCTCGCGGCGGCCGGGCGGGTGCGGGAGCTGCGCCAAGGGGCGTTGGCGGAGGCGTCGTTGGCGTTCGGGTCGGTGGTCGCTCCCTGGCTGCCGCACGGCTTCTGAGGCCGTCGGGCGCGGAGCGTCCGGCTCACTGCGGCGGCTGGCAGCGGGGGCACCAGAAGAGGTTGCGGGCGGCGAGAGCGGCGGTGCGGATCTCACCGCCGCAGACGAGACAGCGCAGGCCGGACCTGCGGTAGACGTAGACCTCGCCGCCGTGGTCGTCGACGCGCGGCGGGCGGCCCATCGCCTCGGGGGTGTGCTCGGGGCGGACCGTGTCGATGCGGTTGTCGCGGACGCCCTCGCGCATCAGCCCGACCAGGTCGTGCCAGATCGCGTCCCACTCGGCCGGGGTGAGGTCCCGTCCCGCGCGGTAGGGATCGACGCCGTGCCGGAAGAGGACCTCGGCGCGGTAGACGTTGCCGACGCCCGCGACGACCTTCTGGTCCAGCAGCAGTGCGGCGATCGACGTACGGCTGCGGGAGATCCGCCGGTACGCGGCCGAGGGGTCGGAGTCCGGGCGCAGCGGGTCGGGGCCGAGGCGGTCGTGGACCGCCCGCTTCTCGTCGTCCGTGATGAGGGCGCAGGTCGCCGGGCCGCGCAGGTCGACGTAGGACAGGTCGGTCGCGAGGCGGAGGCGCACGGTGTCGGTGGGCGGGGGCGCCGGCGCGTCGCCGAGGGTCACCTTGCCGAACAGGCCGAGGTGGATGTGGACCCACTCATCGTCCCGGAAGCCGAGGAACAGATGCTTGCCGTGGGCCTCCGCGCGGCGCATCACGGTGCCGTCGAGGAGGGCGGCGGCGTCGGCGAACTTGCCCTGCGGGCTGGTCACTTGGACCGGCCGGCCGGAGAAACGGCTGCCGTAGTCCAGTGCGAGCCGGTGGATGGTGTGCCCCTCTGGCACCTGTCGTGTTCCTCTCCCGACCGAACGCCCGGCCGCCCACCGCGCGTTCGCGACGGGTGGGACGCGCGGGGCGCCGGGCCTCGGCCACTACGACTGCCTACGGCTGCTGCGACCGCGACCGCGTACGGCTGCTTACGGCTGCTGCGGGTGGTGCGCCGGGATCTCCGGCAGGTCGCCCGTCGTCTCGTACGCCGTCAGCATGTCGATGCGCCGGATGTGCCGGGGGTCCTCGGAGAACGGGGTGGCGACGAAGGTCTCGACGAACTTGGTCGCCTCCTCCCGCGTGTGCATCCGGGCGCCGACGGCGACGACGTTCGCGTTGTTGTGCTGGCGGCCGAGGGAGGCGGTCTCCTCGCTCCAGGCGAGGGCCGCGCGGACCCCCTTGACCTTGTTCGCCGCGATCTGCTCGCCGTTGCCCGAGCCGCCGATCACGATGCCGAGGGCGTCCGGGTCCGCCGCCGTGCGCTCCGCGGCGCGCAGGCAGAAGGGCGGGTAGTCGTCCTGGGCGTCGTAGATGTGGGGGCCGCAGTCGACGGGCTCGTGGCCCGCCGCGGTGAGCCACTCGACGAGGTGGTTCTTGAGTTCGAAGCCCGCATGGTCGGAGCCGAGATACACGCGCATGGTCCGAGTGTGACACGGACGTTTCCGGCAGGCAGCCTCGGGGCCCGACGCCGAGAAATGCCGGCAGCACCGTCAATCCTCGAAGAATCCCGAGGAACAATCCGGATTCCGAGGTGCGCGAAGTCCCCTTACCTCCGATTCGCCGGGCCGACCCGCACTCCCCTCGTCATCGTCCGTGCGGGGCACGGCTCACCCGGCCGGGCAGGTCTCCGTAGGCGACACCGCCCGCGTTCACAGGACCAGGAAGCTCGCCTCGACCCTGTCGTAGACCTTGAGCGCCCGGCTCGCCACGGCTTCCTGGTACCAGGTGCTGACCTGGTACGACTTCCCCGCCGCGTCGAAGCCGAGGAGCCGGGCGTGCCAGGCCACGCCCTTGAGCGTGAAGGTGTACTCCCAGACGACCGCCGGCCGGCCCTGGAACGTCGTCCGCTCCAGCCGGATCTTCCGGTAGTCCTCGCCCTGGCGGGCGTTCCGCTCCGAGGTCTCCCAGGTCTCCATGAGGTCGCCGTGGGCCAGCGAGGACTTCCCCACGAGTTCCTGGCCGCCGTCGGGGGACGTGTAGTGGACCTCGGAACCCGTCTTCAGGTCGCGCCGCCAGCCCACCGGGGTCGCCCAGGCGAACCCTCCCGCCTCCCGGTGGGTTCCCGCCGGGAGGCTGGGCGGCCGGGCGGTGCCCTCCACGGTGGACGAGGGGCCGCCGGTCGGGGTGGCGTCCGCCGCGCTGACGGAGGCCGCCCGCGAGGAGGGCCCCGCGTGCGGGCCGGCGGCCGGTCCGCCGCCCCCCGTCGCCAGGACGACCCCCGCCACCGCCCCGGCAACGGCCACCGCCCCGGCCGCGGCGATCAGCGCGCTACGGCGTCCAGGACGGCGCCGGGCCAACGGCGTTACGGGGTAGGGGAGTTCGGTCTGCGGGGGAGCGGGATCCGGGACGCGGGCCGGACGGGTGTCGGGCGGGGGCGGCTGTGCCGGTGCGGGTACCGGCGCGGCCTGGGGCTCGGTGACCGCCCCGGCGCGTACGAGGGAGACGCCGGGCGGGCGCGGAGCCGCTCCGCGGAGGTTGGCGGCGGAGGCCTCGGAGCCGGAGCCGGAACGGAGTTCGGAGGCGGCTCGGCCGGAGGTGCTCGCCGACTCCTGCGCGGTGGAGGGAAGTTGGGGTGGTACGGCGTCCTCGACGGGGCCGGGTCCGGCGTCGGAGTCGGGGTCGGGGTCGGGGTCGGGGTGGGGCGGGGTCGCGGGCCGGCGCGGGTCGCGGGCCGCGCGGACGAGCGACGGGTCCAGGTAAGCGGGGGTGGGCGACTCCTCGGGGGCCACCGATGAGGGGGTGCCCTCAGCCACCGTCGCCATGAGCCTGGGCGTGGGCGTGGGCGTGGAATCGGGCTCGGGCGTGGGTGTGGGCGCGGACTCGTGCGCGAGTGTGGGAGTGGACGTGAGCGTGGGAGGGGGCGGTGGATGCGCGATCGGCGTCAGCGCGCTCTCCAGGTCCTCGAGGCCGGGCCGGACCGAGGGTTCCTTCTCCAGCAGGGCGGCCAGGATGTCGGTCAACGGGCCTGCGGTCTCCGGGAGTTCGGGCTCCTCGTAGAGGACCGCGTGCAGGGTCGCCAGGGTGGTGTCCCGGGAGAAGGGGGAGCGTCCGCCGAGGGCCGCGCAGAGTGTCGCGCCGAGGGACCACAGGTCCGACGGGGGCCCCTGAGGGCGGCCCGACACCCGCTCAGGAGCCATGTAGTCGGGCGAGCCGACCAGCATGCCGACCATGGTGAGCGCCTTGGCGTCCTGGATCGCGGCGATGCCGAAATCGGTGAGGACGACCCGGTGGCCCCGGCTCTCGACGAGCACGTTGCCGGGTTTGATGTCCCGGTGCAGGACGCCTCCCGCGTGCACCTGGCGCAGCGCCGACACCAGGCCCAATCCGATCCGGGCCGCCTCCTCAGGGACGAGCGGGCCGTCCTCCGCCAGCGTGCGTTCCAGGGAGCGGCCGACCACCAACTCCATGACGATCCACAGGCGTTCGCCCTCGTCGACGACGTCGTAGACCCGCACCACGTTCGGGTGGTCGATGCGGGCCGTGGCCCGGGCCTCGCGCAGGGTGCGCTCACGGCGGGTGCGGGTGTCCTCCGCGTCGAGTCCGTCTATGCGCATTTCCTTGACCGCGACCTGCCGGTCGAGCATTTCGTCGGCGGCTCGCCACACCCGCCCCATTCCCCCCTGTCCGATACTTTCTGCCAACCGATAGCGCCCTGTCACGAGCAGCCCTGGAACACCACCGTCTCTCGTATTCCCCGGCAATGCGCCGCACCCCCTCAACAATCGCCCCAGCAGTCCCCGCCCGCACACCATCGGAAACTCGATGGTCACACTTCATGCCCTACCAGCATAGTGCGGAGAAATCTTGTGGTACCTCTTCAAGTACCGCGAATTCAGGCGCGGTCCCGGGGGGAGAACCGGGGAACACAAGGGGGCGAACATGAGTTCTCGTCGAGCTGTGGCCATCACGGGATCGCTGGTCACGGCGGCTTTGTCGGTGGCGGTGATCCTTCCGTCCAGTGCCACCGCGGACGATCAGGGACCGGGGAGCGGCAAGGGTGGAAAGGCGGTGGACGCCGCTCCGGCGGGAGTGAAGCTGACCACTTCACTGCCGGAGAAGATCTCTGTCGACAACGGTTCGAAGAAGACGGCGATCACCGCCACCGTGAAGAACGAAGGGACCAAGAAAAGCGGCGAGGTCAACCTGTTGGTGGTCGGTTTCGACGGCCTCAAAATCACGCGGGTGCCGGGCTGTTCGGAAATCGCCGCAAAAGATCTGCCGACCGGTTCCAACAGCGGTTACACATGCTCCGTCGGCTCTCTTGCGGCGGGCGGCTCGAAGTCGTACGCCGTCGCCGCGACGTACGACCTGGGCAGGGCCGGGAAGATGTGTCTGCCGGTGGTGTCCGCCGACGGCAAGAAGACGTTCTGGCAGCAGGGGCCGGTGCCGTTCGGTACGGCGAACCCGTCGCCGAACGCTCCGGCCACCCCGTTGCTGCTCGGCACCGACAACAAGCCGGTGGCGCCCGGCGGTGACACGCTGCCCAAGACGGGGGTCGGGGACGACGTCCTGCCGCTGGGCGCGGCCGGCACCGCCCTCCTCGCGGCGGGCGCGGCGGGCCTGTACTGGACGCGGCGCCGACCGGGTCGGCTCCAGGTCTGACGAGTTGGGGCGGCCGGCGCGGAGCGGTCGGTTCGCAGGCCGCCGACGCGGGGCCGGCCCGTTCGCGGCTCGTCGGTTCGCAGTCGGCCTGCGAACAGCGGAGGGCCGGGGCGCGATCACAGCGCCCCGGCCCTCCGTCGTGAGGGTGTTCCAGCCGGAATACCCGACGGCCCACTTCCCCAACTCCCCTGCTGTCAACCCTTGTTGGCGAACTTCCAGGCGGCGGGGGCCGCGCCCATCGCCAGGGCGGCCTTCAGGGCGTCGCCGAGCAGGAAGGGCGTGAGACCGGCCGCGATCGCCGCGCTCGCGGACAGGTGGAGGCTCAACGCCAGGTACGGCACACCGACCGCGTAGATGATCGCCTCGCCCAGCAGCATCGTGGCCGCCATGCGCGGCACGGAGCGGTCGGCGCCACGCCGGGCCAGCGCGCCCACGGCGGCGGAGGCGAGCAGCATGCCGGCGATGTAGCCGAAGGACGCGCCGGCGCCGGAGGTACCGCCGGCGAACCACGGCACACCGGCGAGACCGGCGAGCGCGTAGAGCGCGAGCGAGAGGAAGCCGCGGCCGGCGCCGAGCGAGGTGGCGACGAGCAGCGCGGCGAAGGTCTGTCCGGTCACCGGCACCGGGGAGCCCGGCACGGGCACGGAGAGCTGCGCGGCGAGGCCCGTGAGCACGGCGCCGCCGAGCACGAGGGCGAGGTCCCTGACGCGGGTGAGGGCACCGCCAGCGCGGAGCGTGGGGGAGGGCAGCAGGTCGGCGAGGACCTGACCCGGTCGGCCGGTGGCGACGGTACTCAAGGGAACTCCGCAGGTTGACGGGGTACGGGGGGACACCGTGACGCTATCCCAGGGCCCTTGAGCGGATCACCGTCAGCGCTCGACAAAGGCTTGATCGGGGAGTTGGTGGGCTCCGCACAAAGGATGCCGCTTACACGCGCTCCGGCGTGACTCCGGTCACGTGGCCGTCCGCGGCGAGGGGCCGCCGTCTCGCCCGTCGGTCGCCGTCTGGGCAGCGGTGAGCCGTTTTGCTAGCTTCGACCACATCGTCGCCCAAGCCCAGAACCTCGCGGCGCGTCGCTATGTCGACCTGCGACGCCAGGCCACGGACACCTGTCTCCGCCGCTGAGGCGGGCGGAGCGGCTCCGGCGCGCCTCGACATCCGAGACGGCGCACTGTCGGACCCGTTCCGGAGGAAGTTCCCCATGCCCCGTACCGCGGCACCCCTTCTTCCCTCCCCCGTTCCCCGCGCCGCCGACAGCGACCGGCGGCGCACCAACGCGAGTGTCATCCTGCGGTCGGTGCTGGAGCACGGGCCGGTGGCCCGCAGCACCATCGCGAGGCTGACCGGGCTCTCCCCCGCGTCGGTCACCGACTACTGCGCCCGCTTCACCGAAGCGGGTCTGATCCGTGAGTCCGCCGCGCCCCGGCGGTCGGGTGGCGTCGGCCGCCCCCATGTGCCCGTCGACCGGGTGCCTCGCGGGGGTCCCTGCCACCGTCGGACGGAACCGTTCCCCGGCGCCACCCCCGCCCCCGCCCCACCGAGGGCGTACCGCACCAGCTCGCCGGTTCGACGAGGGGTGGTCGGGGTCGTGTCGCGGCGCCCGGTGTGGGGGATTCCGGGTCCTCGGGGCCGCGTGGGCGCCTACGCTCGCAGGGTCGTGGGCGGTCGTCCGGTCGCCGGGGCTCGGTCGAGGAGGGGCGCATGGTGTTCAAGGTGTGCCTGAACTGCGGGGGCACGCTTCAGGAGTTCCGGGAGCTGACCGCCGGGGAGCGGGAACACGTGCGGCGGTACAAGCCGAAGCACACGCGCCTCGCCGCCTACTACCGCTGTGCCCGTGCGGGCTGTCTGCGGTTTCAACGGCTCGGCGACATGCGCGACGGTGACTCGTTCCCCGAGCCCGACGAGTCGTCGTAGAGCCGGGCGATGAACCCTTCCGGTCAGGGCACTAGAGGTTGCTGAAGTCCGGGCCCTTCGTGCGGGACCGCTTGAGCTCGTAGAAGCCGGGGACGGAGGCGACCGCGACGGTGCCGTCCCAGAGGCGGGCCGCTTCCTCGCCCTTGGGGGCGGGGGTGACGACCGGGCCGAAGAAGGCGATCTGCTCGCCGTCGGGCCCGGGGACCGCGATGACCGGGGTGCCGACGTCCTGGCCGACCTTGTCGATGCCCTCCTTGTGCGAGGCGCGCAGCTCGGCGTCGAACTCGAAGTCCTCCTGGTCGGCGTAGTCGATCAGGTCGGCGGGCAGGCCGACGTCCGCGAGCGCGCCGGCGATGGCCTCGACGGTCGGGCCCTCGCCCTGGTTGTGGATGCGGGTGCCGAGCGCGGTGTAGAGCGGGCCGAGGATGTCCGCGCCGTGCTTCTGCCAGGCCGCGGCGACCACGCGCACCGGCTTCCACGCCTTGGTGGCGAGCAGTTCGCGGTACTCGTCGGAGAGCTCGTCGAGCCGGGACTCGTTGAGCACCGCCAGGCTCATGAGGTGCCAGCGGACCTCTATGTCCCGGACCTTCTCCACTTCCAGCACCCACCGGGACGTCATCCACGCCCAGGGGCACAGCGGGTCGAACCAGAAGTCGACGGGGGTCCTGGCGGAGGTGGTGGTGGCGGAGGTCTCGGACATGGCTCTCCTCGGGATGCGGCCGTTTCCCCGTCGCAACACCGACCTCACCCAGGTCATTCCCGAGTGCCCGCCCTCAGGGGCCCATGGCAGGATCGGTGCTGTCCGCTTGCCGATCAGCCACCCGAGGGAGCGCTTCCGTGCCCGGTGAGAACCTGTCCCGCGACGAGGCCCGGGAGCGGGCCGCCCTGCTGTCCGTCGAGGGGTACGACGTCTCCCTCGACCTGCGCTCCGCCGTGGGCGACGCGACCGGCGAGGGGCCGCGGACCTTCCGGTCGGTGACCACGATCCGGTTCCGCTGCGCCGAGCCGGGCGCGGCGAGTTTCGCGGACCTGATCGCACCGGAGGTGACCTCGGTGTCGCTCAACGGCCGGGACCTCGATCCGGGCGAGGTCTTCGACGGGGTCCGGATCCGCCTGGAGGACCTCGCCGCCGAGAACGAGCTGACCGTCGACGCGCGGTGCGCGTACTCCCGCACCGGCGAGGGCATGCACCGCTTCGTCGACCCGGAGGACGGCGAGGTCTACCTCTACACGCAGTACGAGCCGGCCGACGCCCGCCGGGTCTTCGCCAACTTCGAGCAGCCCGACCTCAAGGCGCCCTACCGCTTCGAGGTCCGGGCGCCGGAGGGCTGGACGGTGTGGGGCAACGGAGCCGGTGAACTGGCCGACGGGGTATGGCGGTTCGCCGAGACGAAGCCCATCTCGACGTACATCACCGCGGTGCTGGCGGGCCCGTACCACTACGTCACCGACACCTACGCGCGCACCTTCGACGACGGTACGACGCTGGAGATCCCGCTGGGCGCGATGTGCCGCAAGGGTCTGGCGCCCTACTTCGACGCCGACGACGTCTTCCTCATCACCAAGCAGGGCCTGGACTTCTTCCACGACCACTTCGACTACCCGTACCCGTTCGGGAAGTACGACCAGGCGTTCGTGCCCGAGTACAACCTCGGCGCGATGGAGAACCCTGGGCTGGTCACCTTCCGCGAGGAGGCCGTCTTCCGGGGCAAGGTGACCCAGGCGTCGTACGAGAGCCGGGCCAACACCATCCTGCACGAGATGGCGCACATGTGGTTCGGCGACCTGGTCACCATGGAGTGGTGGGACGACCTGTGGCTCAAGGAGTCCTTCGCCGACTTCATGGGCGCGTTCGCGCTGGTCGGCGCCACCCGCTTCACCGACGGCTGGATCACCTTCGCCAACCGCCGCAAGGCGTGGGCGTACCGGGCCGACCAACTGCCGTCGACGCATCCGGTCACGGCCGACATCCGCGACCTCCAGGACGCCAAGCTCAACTTCGACGGCATCACGTACGCCAAGGGGGCGTCCGTACTCAAGCAGTTGGTGGCGTACGTCGGACAGGACGCGTTCCTGGAGGGCGCGCGGCGCTACTTCAAGCGGAACGCCTACGGCAACACCCGGCTGGGCGACCTGCTGTCGGTCCTGGAGGAGACGAGCGGGCGGGACATGGCGGCCTGGGCGCGGTCCTGGCTCCAGACGGCCGGAGTCAACTCCCTCACCCCGCAAGTGCTGTTGACGCCGGAGGGGCGGATCGCGGAGCTCACGGTGATCCAGGACGGGGTGGCCGTCGCCCCGGCCGGCCGGCCCGAACTGCGGCCGCACCGCGTGCGGGTGGGTCTGTACCGGCGTACGGCGGACGGCGCGCTGGAACGGTACGCGCGGGCCGAGGCGGACGTGGACGGTCCGCGCACGGTGGTGGCGGAGCTGGCCGGCGCGGACGCTCCCGAGCTGGTGCTGGTCAACGACGACGACCTGACGTACTGCAAGATCCGCTTCGACGAGACCTCGCTGGAGACGCTGCGGTCGCACCTCGGCGATCTCACCGATCCGCTCGCCCGCGCCCTGTGCTGGTCGGCGCTGTGGAACCTGACCCGCGACGCGCTGCTGCCCGCGCGGGACTTCGTCGGCCTGGTGCTGCGGTTCGCGGGCCGGGAGTCCGACATCGGCGTGCTCCAGATGCTGCACGCGTGGACGCGGTCGGCGCTGGAGGAGTACGCGGCGCCGCAGTGGCGGGAGACCGGCGGCCGGCTGGTCGCTGAGGGCGCGCTGACGGAGCTGCGCCGCGCCGAGCCGGGCAGCGAGCACCAGCTGTCGTGGGCCCGCTTCTTGGCTGCGGTCGCCGCGGACCCGGCCGAACTGCAGTTGTTGCAGGGCCTGTTGGAGGGTTCGGCGAAGATCGACGGGCTTGAGGTCGACCAGGAGCTGCGGTGGGCGTTCCTGGAGCCGCTGGCCGCGCACGGTGCGGCGGACGAGCGGGTGCTGGCGGCGGAGCTGGCCCGGGACGACACGGCGTCCGGCAGGCGGCACCAGGTGCGGTGTCTCGCGGCGCGGCCCTCGGCGGCGGTGAAGGCCCAGGCGTGGGCGCAGGTCGTCGAGTCCGACGCGCTCTCCAACGCGCTGGCCGAGGCGACGATCCACGGCTTCGCGCGGGCGTCGCAGCGGGAACTGCTCGCGCCGTACACGGAGCGGTACTTCGCGGTGATCGAGCGGGTGTGGACCGAGCGGTCGATCCAGATCGGGATGGACGTGGTGCGGGGGCTGTTCCCCGCGTACCAGGACTCCCCGGCGACGCTGGAGGCGACGGACACGTGGCTCTCCGCGCACGAGGAGGCGGCTCCGGCCCTGCGCCGGCTGGTGCTGGAGGCGCGGGACGACCTGGCGCGGGGGCTGCGGGCACAGGCGTGCGACGCGGGAGCGGCCGGCTGACCCGGGTCCGGTCTCTGGTCCGGTGCCGGTTTCTCCGGTCCGGCTCCGGCTCTGGTCGGTCCTCGCTCCGGCTCCTGGGGCCGGGCTCCGCGTGACCGTTACCGAATACGGTCGGACATGCCCGTAACCCCTGGTCCGACCCGGTCGGGCCAAGGGTTTTCGGCGCCTGCTCGGCATCCGAACACCCGCTCTCCAGCCCCGCCTTGTCCGGATTTGTCGACGGACGTGCAACAGCGGTTAGGGAGCGGAGCCGGGGCGGGAAACCCGGTCCCATGGACCACAACAGCCCGTTGTCCCCGTTGTCCCCATTGTCCCCGTTGTTTCCGCGCCCCCTCAGCCACCTCTCCGCGGCGCACCGGCGCGTCCTGACGCTCGGCCAGCTCCGCTCGCACGGCGTCTCGGCCGCCGAGGCGGGCGAGCACACCCGGCCGGGCGGTCCCTGGCAGCAGTTCCTGCCGGGCGTCTTCCTGCTGCACGCCGGACCGCCCACCGGCGAGGAACGGCTGCACGCGGTGCTGGCGTACGCGGCGCGGGAACGGCCGGCGGCGGTCCCGGTCCAGCCCGGCTCGGCGGAACCGCACCGCCCCGCGTACCCGGAGGCGGTGCTCACCGGTCTCGCCGCGCTCGCCCTGTACGGCTTCGCCTCGGTCCCGCCGCCGCTCTCCGCGGAGCGCGTCGACGTCCTGGTGCCCCGGCTGCGCCGACTGCGCTCGACGGGGTGCGCGCGGATCGTCCGCACCCCCGACCTGCCGCCCGCCCGGCAGGTGCGGGGCTTCCCGGTCGCCCCCGTGGAGCGCGCCCTCGCGGACGCCGTGGCCGGCCTCGCGGACGCGAACGCCGTACGTCTGCTGCTGACCGAGGCGGTGGCCGGCCGGCAGTGCGAACCGGCCTCCGTGGTACGGGAGTTGAACGAAGCGAGGCTGCTGGGCCGGCCGCATGTGGCGGACGCGGTGGACGCGCTGCTGGCCGAGGGCCGGGCGCTCGCCGAGAACCGCCTGTACCGGATGGTGAGCGAGTACGGGCTGCCGGACCCGGTGTGGAACGTCGATCTGCGGCTGCCCGGCGGTCCGCACCTCGGCGGCCTGGACGCGTACTGGCCGGAGCAGGCGGTCGCGGTGGAGCTGGACACCCGCGCGCCCCGGCAGGACGAGGACGCCCTGGGGGCGGAGCACGCCCGCAAGCGCGAGCTGCTGGAGCGGCTCGGCATCACGGTCGTCCACATCTCGCCCAGGAAGCTGCGCGACAGCGGGGAACAGCAGGCGGCGGTCGTCCGTACGGCGCTGCTGGCGGCCGGGGACCGTGACCCGGCCACGTACGTCGTGGTGCTGCCCCGGTAGTGCCGGACCGGGGCAGGCTCAGGAGGCCGCTGGCGGGCGCTCGTCGTCCCAGGCCATCGACGTCATCCGCCAGCCGTCGGGGGTGCGCACGAACTGGGTGGCCTTGTGTCCGGCGCCCTCGAACCACTCGCCGTCGAGGCGGCCGGACTTGCGGTAGTCGCTGAAGCGGTGGGCGATCGAGCCGTAGATCTCCGTCTTCTCGGCGACCTCCCACTCGGAGAACTCGGTCAGGGTGCCGTCGGTGAGGATCCGCTCGCGGGGTTCGACGAAGGCGGCGAGGTCGTGGAGGACGGGCTCGTCACCGGTGTTGTTGATGATCATTCCCTGCGGGATGAACAGGTCGTGGACGACCCCGACGTTCGGGCGGCGGCCGCCGGTGTTGGTGAACGCGCCGAGGAACTCCCGCATCAGCCGGTCGAGTTCGGCCTTGGTGTCGGACACGGGTCACCCTCCATGGTGTGTGGCGGCCGGGGTCCGTCCTCCGCGGCACCCGGCGTCGTGCACCCTATCGCCGCCCGTTCAGCCCTTCTTCAGCACCAGCTCCGTGTTGCGGTCCTTCGCGTCGCCCGCCAACGCCTTGCTGGCGCCCGGGGCGTTGAAGGACAGTTCGCGGTAGAGGGCGGCGAGACCGGTCTGGGTGAGGTCGGCGAAGTCCGTGCGGTGCGGGGCGGCGGACTCCACGAGGGTGGTGAAGACCGAGAGTGTGCCGTCCTTGTTGTCCACCAGCTCGACGACGCGGGCGAGTTGGGGGTAGTCGACGTGCGAGGCGGTGGAGATCTCCCAGAAGGAGCGGCCGTCGGGCGCGGAGTGCGGGGTGATGACGTTGCGGTGGATGTGGCCGTTCACCCAGGCCAGTACGTTGGCGTGGCTGCCGAGCAGGGCCACGAGCGCGGAGCCGTCGTAGCGGCGCTCGGTCGGGTGGGCCGGGTCGGGGCGGGTGTTGTCCATCGTCTTGCTGGTGTGGTGGCTGAAGATCACCGCGTACGAGTCCCTGTTGTCCCGCAGGGTCTTGTCCAGCCACCTCAACTGCGTTGCCCCGATGGACCCTTCGTAGTGACCGCCGGCGTCGGTCGTGTCGACGCTGATGCCGATCACGTCGTCGGCGATGCGGAACGTGTAGTACTGCGTACCGGCGTCGAGGTTGGCGGAGGAGTAGCCGTGGCCGACCGGCCCGAGGCCCTGGTAGGCGGGGTCCAGGTGGGCCTTGAGGTACTCGGCCGGGGTGTACGGTGCGCGCTTCTCGTCCGGGGTGACCGAGCGCATGTCATGGGCGTGGGCCTTGAGGAGGTCGCGGTAGCCGGTGCCCTTGGGGTCCTTGGCGTTCTTGATGGCGTTCTGCAGCTTCTTGGACTCGGCCGCGGACAGCGTCATCAACTTCTTGCCGCCGATAGCGAGTTCGGCGAGGTAGGGGTCGCCGTGCGAGCCGTAGCAGCCGAGCGGGAGGGCGTCGTGGTTGCCGACGGTCGAGTACCAGGGCAGGTTCAGGCCGGGGCTGCGGACCTCGCGGATCGCGGCGGCCAGGAAGCCACTGAGATGCGGGAAGCCGACCTGCTTGTCGCCGTCGCGGACGGTCGAGTCGGGCTGCCAGTACAGCTTGAGGCCGCTGTTCTGGACGCCCTCGTAGTGGCGCGGGTCGCCCGTGTTGGGGTCGATCCTCCCGCCGCTCATGATCTTCATGAACCATTCCAGCTCGGACTTGGCGTTGTTGTCCGTGTTGTCGCCGGTGGTCATGACGAAGTGCAGCGGGGAGCCGGTGACGGGGGCGCCGCGCAGCGCGTTGACCCGCTCGACGAGCGAGATCGCGCCGGGCACGCTGAGCGCCTCGTGCGGGCGCCAGGCGTGCGGGTCGGCCGAGCGGAGGTACTCCAGGCGCAGCGGGTGCTGGGTGTCCATCAGGTGCAGGTCGGTGAACTGCACGAACGACGCCAGTGCCGTACGGCGGCCCGCGCGGCCGGACTTGGGGGCGGCGAGGTCACCGCGGACGACGCGGCTCCAGCCGGGGCCGTCGCCGAGACGGCGGTAGCCGGAGCTGTTGCGGGGCGCGGCGACCATCGCCAGGGTGGTGCCCTTGGTGTAGGGGGCCAGGGAGGCCGCCGGGGCCTTGCGGGACTGGGCGAGGGGCTGGGCCACGGGCGCTTCGGCGTCGGTGGTCGCGGCCTGGCTGTCGGTGGGCCGCAGGGCGTAGCCGACGCCGGCGGAGACGGAAACGGCCGCTGTGGCGGCGAGGACGGAACGGCGGTTGACCCCCAGCGCGGAGCTGGCGACAGAGCGTGTGCGCGACATGGCGCGATCTCCCCGGGTACGAACTGCGTCGGCAGTGGCGCGGGGTGATCGCTGTCGCGAACAACCCGCTCGTACTGGATGCTTGGCACCGGGAATGGCCTGTGCGTGAACGAGACGGCAACGCGCGGCGCCGATCACCGTACGTCGACCTTGGAGCACCCTGTGCGTCCGCGAGCGCTCGTCGCACGGCTCGGAGGCGGCTACTCCGCGTTCATCTTCGCGGGTAGGCGGGAAGCGCTCAGTCCTCCACGGTCAGGTCGGTACGGCCCGACTCCGGCCGTTCGCGCCAGAGCCGCAGACCCGCGTCGATCAGGCCGACCCGCTTCAGGTCGGGTATGTCGGCCAGCGGGTGCCAGGCCGCCAGGTCGGTGGAGCCGCCGGTCTCGTTGCGCAGCGTGCCGCCGGTGATGCGGCACTCGTAGAGGATGCGCAGACCCTGGAAGTCGGTGTCGGGGCCGAAGCGGCGGGAGTGGGTGCGGCGCATGGAGTCGATGCCGAGCAGGGTGACCGGTTCGACGGTGTGGCCGGTCTCCTCCTCGACCTCGCGGACGACGGTGTCATGGGGGTGCTCGCCATGTTCCATGCCGCCGCCGGGCAGGGTCCAGCGGCGGGTGCCGTCGCGGGCGACCCAGCGGGCCAGCAGCAGGTGTCCGTCGCGGACGCACACGGCGTAGGCCGCCACCCTCAACTCCTCGCGCATGCACCGACGTTATGTCACGCCTCCGGATGGTCGCCCGCCCCTTCCCGTTCCTTCCCGCTCCTTCACGGTTCGTCGGTGGGGGCGTCGGGCGTGCAGGTGACGTGCCGGGAGCCGTGCAGGGCCCGCAGGATCCAGGCGCGGTTCGCGGCCACGCGGTCCTCGCCCACGGCCCACCGGCTCGCGTTCTCCTGGCCGCGTCCCACCTCGACCAGCACGTGCTGGCCCGTGCGCGGCCGGGGATCGGCCCCGGCGTCGAGGAGGAAGGAGACCTGGGCGGGGACCCGGGAAGCGCCCGGGGAGGGGCTGCCCGCGGGCTCGTGGAGAGGCTCGTAGGAGGGTGCTCCGGCTGGCGCAGGGAGGCGAGCCGCTCCCCCAGCCGTTCCTGGAGCCACCCCCCTCACCGCGTTTCTCCTACGACGCCGCGGCCCGCGGAAACGTTCGGCGTCGTACGTCACACCAGCCCAGGGGGCGTCCCACGCCTCGGGCATGCGGGGCAAAGAATTGGACAGGCGGCCCCCGGTCGGCCGCATGATGGGAGGGCCTCGGCCAGGCAAACGCAGACAAAGAGAGACAGAGGAGTCGCCGTGAGGGTCGGAATCGTCGGAGCCACCGGTCAGGTCGGCACGGTCATGCGCAGGATCCTCACGGAGCGCGCCTTCCCGCTCGACGAGCTGCGGCTGTTCGCCTCGGCGCGCTCGGCGGGGACGGTCCTGGACGGTGTGACGGTGGAGGACGCGGCGACCGCCGACTACACCGGCCTCGACATCGTGCTGTTCTCGGCGGGCGGCTCAACCTCCAAGGCGCTGGCCGAGAAGGTCGCCGCGCAGGGTGCCGTGGTGATCGACAACTCCTCGGCGTGGCGCAGGGATCCGGACGTACCGCTGGTGGTGTCCGAGGTGAACCCGCACGCGATCGCCGACCGCCCCAAGGGCATCATCGCCAACCCGAACTGCACGACGATGGCCGCGATGCCGGTGCTGAAGCCGCTGCACGCGGAGGCGGGGCTGGAGGCCCTGGTCGTCGCCACCTACCAGGCGGTCTCCGGGTCGGGCGTGGCCGGCGTGGCGGAGCTGCACGGCCAGGCGCTGAAGGTCGTCGCCGACGCCGACAAGCTGACCCACGACGGTGCGGCGGTGGACTTCCCCGAGCCGCGGGTCTACCGGCGCCCCATCGCCTTCAACGTGGTCCCGCTCGCGGGCTCGATCGTCGACGACGGCCTGAACGAGACCGACGAGGAGCAGAAGCTCCGCAACGAGTCCCGCAAGATCCTGGAGATCCCCGCGCTCAAGGTCTCCGGCACCTGCGTCCGGGTCCCGGTCTTCTCCGGCCACTCCCTCCAGGTCAACGCCCGTTTCGCGGCGCCGATCACGGTGGAGCGCGCGACGGAGCTGCTGGCCGGCGCCCCGGGCGTCGTCCTGACCGACATCCCCACCCCCCTCCAGGCGGCCGGCCAGGACCCGTCCTACGTGGGCCGCATCCGCGCCGACGAGACGGTCGAGCACGGTCTCGCCCTGTTCATCTCCAACGACAACCTGCGCAAGGGCGCGGCCCTGAACGCGGTGCAGATCGCGGAGCTGGTGGCGGCGGAGCTGAACGCCGGATAGGACGTACGCCGAAGGGGCGCCCGCCGACGCTGATGCCGCGAGGCCGATGCCGGCGGGCGCCCCTTCGTGTGTCCTCCCGGCGGCTCCACCCGCTCCGGGCGGTCCGCACCCGAGGGCCACCCCACTCCGGGCCCCGCGCATGGAAGGATGGCGCAACCCACACATAACGAGGAGATGACCGCGTGCCTGGCACAAACCTGACTCGCGAAGAGGCGCGGCAGCGGGCGAAGCTGCTCACCGTTGACTCGTACGAGATCGATCTCGACCTCTCCGGCGCGCAGGAGGGCGGGACCTACAGGTCCGCGACGACGGTGCGCTTCGACGTCGTCGAGGGCGGCGCCGAGTCCTTCATCGACCTGGTCGCCCCCGCGGTCCACGAGGTGACGCTGAACGGCGACGCCCTCGACCCGGACGAGGTCTTCAAGGACTCGCGGATCGCGCTGGCCGGACTGCTGGAGGGCCCGAACGTCCTGCGCGTGGTCGCCGACTGCGCGTACACCAACACCGGTGAGGGGCTGCACCGCTTCGTCGACCCGGTCGACCAACAGGCGTACCTCTACACCCAGTTCGAGGTGCCCGACGCCCGCCGCGTCTTCGCCTCGTTCGAGCAGCCGGACCTGAAGGCCACCTTCCGGTTCACCGTGAAGGCGCCCTCCGGCTGGACCGTCATCTCCAACTCGCCGACGCCCGAACCCCGCGACGACACCTGGGCCTTCGAGCCGACGCCCCGCATCTCGACGTACATCACCGCGCTGATCGTCGGCCCGTACCACTCGGTTCACAGCGTGTACGAGAAGGACGGGCAGTCCGTCCCGCTCGGCATCTACTGTCGCCCCTCGCTCGCCGAGTACCTCGACTCGGACGCGATCTTCGAGGTGACACGGCAGGGCTTCGACTGGTTCCAGGAGAAGTTCGACTACGCGTACCCGTTCCAGAAGTACGACCAGCTGTTCGTGCCGGAGTTCAACGCGGGCGCGATGGAGAACGCCGGCGCGGTGACCATCCGCGACCAGTACGTGTTCCGGTCGAAGGTCACGGACGCCTCGTACGAGCTGCGCGCCGAGACCATCCTGCACGAGCTGGCCCACATGTGGTTCGGCGACCTCGTGACCATGGAGTGGTGGAACGACCTGTGGCTGAACGAGTCGTTCGCCACCTACACCTCCATCGCCTGCCAGGCGTACGCCCCCGGGTCGCGCTGGCCGCACTCCTGGACGACGTTCGCCAACTCCATGAAGACGTGGGCGTACCGGCAGGACCAACTGCCGTCCACCCACCCGATCATGGCCGAGATCGGCGACCTCGACGACGTCCTGGTCAACTTCGACGGCATCACGTACGCCAAGGGCGCGAGCGTCCTCAAGCAACTCGTCGCCTACGTCGGCACGGACGAGTTCTTCGCGGGCGTCCAGGCGTACTTCAAGCGTCACGCGTACGGCAACACGCGGCTGTCCGATCTGCTGGGCGCCCTGGAGGAGACCTCGGGGCGGGATCTGAAGACCTGGTCGAAGGCGTGGCTGGAGACGGCCGGCATCAACGTGCTGCGGCCGGAGATCGAGACGGACGAGAACGGGGTCATCACCTCCTTCGCGATCCGCCAGCAGGCCCCCGCGCTGCCCGCCGGCGCCAAGGGCGTGCCGACGTTGCGCCCGCACCGGATCGCGGTCGGCCTGTACGACCTGGCCGAGTCCACCGGCAAGCTGGTGCGCGGGGAGCGTGTCGAGCTGGACGTGGACGGTGAGCTGACGGCCGTTCCGCAACTGGTGGGCAGGGCGCGGCCGGACGTGGTGCTGCTCAACGACGACGACCTGTCGTACGCCAAGGTCCGCCTCGACGAGCGTTCCCTCGCGTTCGTCACCGAGCACCTGGGCGACTTCGAGTCGTCGCTGCCGCGCGCCCTGTGCTGGGCCTCGGCCTGGGACATGACCCGGGACGCCGAGCTGGCGACCCGCGACTACCTCGCCCTCGTCCTGTCGGGCATCGGCAAGGAGTCGGACATCGGCGTCGTGCAGTCCCTCCAGCGGCAGGTGAAGCTGGCGATCGAGCTGTACGCCGACCCCAACGCCCGCGAGACCCTGCTCACCCACTGGACGGACGCCACCCTGGCCCATCTGCGCTCCGCGGAGCCGGGCAGCGACCAACAGCTGGCGTGGGCGCGGGCGTTCGCGTCGACGGCCCGTACGCCTGAGCAACTCGATCTGCTCGAAGCCCTGTTGGAGGGCACGCAGACCATCGAGGGCCTGGTCGTGGACACCGAACTGCGCTGGGGTTTCGTCCAACGGCTCGCGGCTGTCGGCCGGTTCGACGAGACCGAGATCGCCGGCGAGTACGAGCGGGACAAGACCGCCGCCGGCGAGCGGCACGCGGCGAGCGCTCGCGCCGCCCGCCCGACGGCGGAGGCGAAGGCGGAGGCCTGGGCGTCGGTCGTGGAGTCCGACAAGCTGGCGAACGCCCTTCAGGAGGCGGTCATCGGGGGCTTCGTCCAGATGGACCAGCGGGAGCTGCTCGCGCCCTACACGGACCGGTACTTCGAGGCCGTGAAGGACGTCTGGGACACCCGTTCGCACGAGATCGCGCAGCAGATCGCGGTCGGTCTCTACCCGGCCGTGCAGGTCTCCGAGGAGACTCTGCGCAGGACGGACGAGTGGCTGGCCACCGCCGAGCCCAACGCGGCCCTGCGCCGTCTGGTCTCGGAGTCCCGCTCGGGCGTGGAGCGCGCCCTGAAGGCGCAGGCGGCGGACGCGGCGGCGTCAGCGTCGTAGGGGCAGCGTCGTAAAGCTGCGTCGTAGGGCTGCGTCGTCGCGGTTCGCGGTGCGGTCGCGGTGCGGTCGCGGTCCCGCCGCACGGTAAGAGGGCGCCCGGTCTCCGCCGGGCGCCCTCCGCTGTGCCGGTGCTCAGCCCGGGAACATCCCGGCCGTGACGTTGACGAAGGTGCCGGTGATGCCGGCCGCGTGGTCGGAGGCGAGGAAGACGGCCGTCTCGGTGATCTCGGCGAGGGTCGGGTTGCGGCGGGTCATGCGCATCCCGGCCAGGTTGTCGAGGATGCCCTGGATGACGGCCTCGTTGAGGTCGGGGTTGATCCGGCCGAGCTTCTCCACGGTGAGGGTCTCGGGGACGCCGGCCGCCCACAGCCCCACGGCCCGCACGCCGCGCGGGCCGAGTTCCATCGCCAGGTTGCGCACGAGGGTGTCGGTCGCCGCGTCGGCGGGACCGGTGCCGCCCATCATCGGACTGCCGTGCGCGGAGCCGCTGTTGAGGGTGAGGACGACGCCAGAACCGCGTTCGGCCATGCGGCGGGCGGCGGCGCGGGCGGTGATGAAGTTGGCGCGGGTGCCGTTGAGGACGGGCCGCAGGTAGTCGTCGACGGCCATCTCGGTGAGGGGCAGGCCCTGCACGTCGCCGCGCGAGACCAGGTTGAAGGAGATGTCGACGGCCCCTACGCGGTCGAGGTGCGCCTCCACGGCCGCCTCGTCGAGGGCGTCCACGACGGCCACCTCGGCGTCCTTGAGGTCAGCGGCCGCCGCCTCCAGCGTCTCCCGGGTTCGGCCGACGAGGTGCACCCGGGCGCCTTCGCGGGCGAAGGCACGGGCGACCGCGGAGCCGATGGAACCGCCGGCGCCGTAGACGATCGCGGTCTTGTCGGTGAGCAGCATGGTGGATCTCCTAGCGGGTGGTGACGTTCGGGTCGGTCATACAGACGTACGGCGGCTCCGCGACTCATCGGTCAGAGCCGCAGCGGCAGTCCGAACGCAGGGAAGAGGTGCGGTTCGAAGGAGGTGATCTCCACGATCCGGTCGTCGGCGCCGAACCGGAGCACGTCGAGGACCTCGTCCCGCAGCACGAGCACGGCCCGCTGGCGGGGCGGCAGGTGCTGGACGGCGGCGAGGAAGACCAGCTCCAGCGTCTCGCGTGACTCGGCGGCGGCCTCCGGTCGCTGGTCGGCGGAGGGCAACTCGTCGTCGGGGTACGGCTGGAGCCAGGTGATGCGTGCGGGCGGTTCGCCACCGCCGTGGTTCATGCCGGGCAGCGGTGCGTAGCGCTGCGGGCGGCGGGCCGTGCGGCGCTGGAAGTCCAGGCAGGCGTTGGTGGCGATCCGGTAGAGCCAGGTGCGTGCGCCGGCCCGCCCCTGGAAGGTGGACCGGGCCCGCCAGGCCCGCAGGAAGGTCTCCTGCACCAGGTCCTCGGAGCCGTCGTAGGACCCGGTCATCCGGTAGCAGTGCACCCGGAGCTCCCGCCGATAGGACTCGACGAGGGCCGCGAAGTCGCTCTCGTCGAGGGCGACTTCCGTCACGGGGAGAGGCGTGACGAGTTCGGGCGGGACGGTTTCCGGCGTCGCGGGTTCCGGGGTCGCGGATGCCGGGGTCGCGGATGCCGGGGTCGCGGATGCCGGGGTCGCGGATGCCGGGGTCGCGGATGCCGGCGTGGCCGGGGTCGCGGGCTGGGGCGGTGGGGGGCTGGGGGTGCCGGAAAAAAGTGTGACGGTTTCCTGGGTAGTGTCACGCGCGGTGCGGGCCACCCGCCGCAGTCGCGCGACGGCCGACGACAGCTCGCTCACCCCGGAGGAGAAGACGGACGGCGGCTGTGGCACGAGGTCCTCGACCTGCCGGCCTATCTCCTTGATCAACGCGTGCACCCCGACGTCCGCAGTCCCCTGCCGCTCCCGGTACGCCTTCTGCCGGCCGGCGGCGGAGCAGTACACGGAACGGCGCCCGGTCCGGCCGGCCCGCGCGGCCAGGGGTGTGCCACAGCTGGGGCAGGGTTCTTCGGCCACGGTCGTCTCCGGCGTTGCGTCACGGCAGTCCCGCGTGACGCTACCGCCCAAGCGCCCCGCCCGCGCCCTCCGGAGCGTCGGCTACGGGAGGCCCGGCGGATCACGGCGCGGGCAGCACGTCTACGGCCGCGGGGCGCGCCCCCAGCTGACCGGCCACCGTCGCGCCGAACGCCATTGCCGTGCCCGCCAGTTGGGACCGGGGTGAACCGCTGGACGAGGGCCGCCCAGCCGACGGCGGCGGCGGTCAGCGGGGAGAGCGGGCCGAGGAAGCTGACCTGGGTGGCGGTGAGCCTGCCGACGCCACGGAACCAGAGCCAGTAGGCGACCGCCGTGTTCGCCGGCGCCATGTAGAGGTATCCGCCGACCGCCCGACCGCCCGGCCGTCGAGCGCGGGCGGTAACCCTTCGACCAGGAACGCGAAGGGGGCGATGAGCAACCCGCCCATGGTCCACTGCCAGCCGGTGAGGGCCAGCGGACCCACTCCGTCCGGACGGCCCCACCACTTGGTCAGCACGGTGCCGGTGGACAGGGAGGCGGTGGAGGCGAGCGCGGCGAGGAGACCGACCGGATCCAGCGCCCCGGCCGCCTTCAGCATGATCCAGATCAGCTTACCGTCGAGCAACTTACCGCCGAGCTACATTCTGGCGGTCGACCGACCGGCGGGCGGATACTCGGCCTATGGACCACAGGGACTCCGTCGACGTGATCATCGAGCAGTGGGCGGCGGCGCGGCCCGATCTGGACACCGCCGCGATGGAGGTCTTCGGGCGGATCTTCCGGCTCGCGCGCACGATGGGCGACCGGATGGAGAAGGCGTATGCGCCGCACCGCGTCGCACGCGGCGAGTTCGACGTCCTCGCCGCCCTGCGCCGCTCCGGCGAGCCGTACACGCTCTCACCCCGCCAGCTCTCCGCGACGCTGATGCTCACCACCGGCGGCATGACGGGCCGCCTCGACAAACTGGAACGGGCCGGTCTGCTACGCCGCTCCCCCGACCCGCACGACCGCCGCGCCCTCCAAGTCACCCTCACGGAACAGGGGTTGGAGTTGATCGACGAAGCGGTCGGCGCGGGGCTCGCGGTCCAGACGGCCGCCCTGTCCGCCCTCGAACCCGACCATGCCGACCAACTCTCCAACCTGCTACGAGAGTTGCTGGCCGCCACACAGGGCTAGGTACGGGGCGCCCCTCCCCCGGGTCGGGTCGGTCAGGGGCAGGTCATCCAGGCCGGTTCGGGTCGGATCGGGTCGCGCCTGGCCGGTTCGATCAGGTGAGTTAGCGAGTTGGTGAGTTGGGGGTCGGCGGAGGTCGGGTCGGGTCGTTCGGTTCAACCGACGTGTTCGGCGAGGGCCGTTTCGATCCCGGCCGGGGTGGCGGTGTCCGCCGCCCACGCCGCGTACCCGTCGGGACGGACCAGCAGGGCCGTACGACGGTCGCTCGCCCAGTGCGCCACGGCCAGGCGGTCACCCCGGTCGTCCCGGTCGCCCTCCGTGCCGTGGGCCGCCGTGGCGTCGGCGCGCGGGGTGAGCAGGACGAACCGGCCGCCGCGCAGGGCCTCGTAGAGACGGCCGCCGCCGGCGAGCGCCACGTCCGGGACTCGGGTGCCGACGAGGCGGTGGGCGGCGCGGGGGGCCGCGTAGGCGTAACCGATGCCGGTGATCTGGCCGAGGGCCCGGCGGCGGGCCGGGGGGACATGGGAGAGGAGACCGGTCAGGGCCGCGCGCAGCGCACGCGTCAAGGGGCGCTTGGCCATGGCGAGGCGGACGATGCCGCCGCTGCTGCGCAGGACGGCCCGGCCGACGGGGTGGCGCTCGCTCTGGTAGGTGTCGAGGAGGCCGGGGTCCGCGTGACCGTTGAGTACGGCGGCCAGCTTCCAGCCGAGGTTGGCCGCGTCCTGGAGGCCGGTGTTCATGCCCTGGCCGCCGGCCGGGGTGTGCACGTGCGCGGCGTCGCCGGCGAGGAAGACCCGGCCGACCCGGTAGGCGGGCACCTGGCGCTCGTCGCTGTGGAAGCGGGACATCCAACGGGCGTCGTACATCCCGAAGTCCCGCCCGAAGGCGCCCCGGACGGCCTCCTTGACCTCGTCGAGGTCGAGAGGCGCGCTGTCGGGGACGTCATGGGCGCGGTTCCAGCCGATCACCCGGTAGTAGCCGTCGCCGAAGGGGGCGATGAAGGCGAAGGCGTCACCGGTGCCGTTGACGTTGAGGAGGGAGTCCGGCTTCTCGGCGAGCCGCACATCCGCCAGGACGACGGAACGGATCACCGACCGCCCCGGGAACGGCAGTCCGACCGCGTCCCGCACCGCACTGCGCATCCCGTCGGTGCCGACGACGTAGGCGGCGCGCAGCGACTCCGCCACCCCGCCAGGCCCCCGCACCTCGACCCGCACCCCGTCACCGGCCTCGAACCCGCCCCCGCCCCCGCTCCCGTCACCGGCCTCGAACCCGCCCCCGCCCCCGCTCCCGTCCCCGGCCTCACCTCCGTCGGCGGTCTGGGTCAGCCCGACCATCTCCGTCTCGTACCGGAACTCCACCCCCGCCTCGGCCGCCCGCCGCGCCAGCGCCTTCTCCACCTCGTACTGCGGCAGGACGAGCACGTGCGGGAAACGGGACGGGAGGGTGGTGAGGTCGACGGTGAGGCGGCCGAAGAGCCGGAGTTGGTCCAGCGGCCGGCCCGCCGCCTCCACTTCGTCGGCGAGGCCCCGAGCGTCGAGCTGCTCCAGGGTGCGGGCGTGCAGGACGAAGGCGCGGGAGAGGTTGCTGATCTTCCGCGGGCGCTTCTCGACCAGGGTGACGGGGACACCAGCGGCGGCGAGGTCGCCCGCCAGCAGCAGCCCGGTGGGACCGCAGCCGACGACGACGACCCGGCGGCGGGGGGTGCGGGGGCCACTGGGGGTGCCGTCGGCCTCGCTGATGCTGGGGTCAGTGGTGCCGATGATGCGGTGGGTTGGGATGGGCTTGGTGGTGCCGGTGGTGCCGGTGGTGCCGGTGGTGCCGGTGGTGCCGGTGGTGCCGGTGGTGCCGTCCATGGTGACCTCCCGATATGCCAACACTCGTCGGCCTACAGCTGTTTGCCTACAGCTGGTCGCCTACAGCCGTTTGCCTCCAACCGTTCGCCTACGGCCGTTGACCCACAGCCGTTGGCCTACGACCGTTGGCCCAAAGTCGTCGGCCCGCAATCGCGGTCCACGGTCGTTTGCCCACGACTGTTGACCTCCAGCTGCCCGCCCGGTCCACGGTTGTTGGCCAACGGCTGTTGGTCCACAGCTGTTTGCCTACGATTGTTGACCACCATAGGGCGCGGCCCCTGGACCGTCAACACGTGTTGGCCTACGCTCGTTGACATGAACGACAGCAGCAACGCCCGGCGCTCCGACACCACGCGTACCGCCATCCTCCGGGCCGCCCGCGAGCGCTTCGCGACCGACGGCTACGAGCGGGCCACCATCCGCGCCATCGCCAAGGACGCCCGGATCGACCCGTCGATGGTGATGCGCTACTACGGCAACAAGGAGGGCCTGTTCGCGGCGGCCGTCTCGCACGACCTGCGGCTGCCGGACCTGAGTTCGGTGGCGCGGGACGAGGTCGGGCATGCCCTGGTGAGCCACTTCCTCACCCTCTGGGAGGAGAACGACGAGCTGACCGCGATGATGCGGGTCGGGGTCACCAACGAGCGCGGGGCGGAGTTGATTCAGGGCATCTTCCGGGCGCAGGTACTGCCGGTCACGCGGCAGGCCTGCCCCGACCCGGAACAGGCGCCCGCCCGGGCGGCGTTGACGGCGGCGCAGCTGCTCGGGCTCGCGCTGACGCGTTACGTGCTGCGGCTCCCGCCGGCCGTGGCGCTCTCTCACGAGGAGGTCGTGGCCTGGGTCGGCCCCACCGTGCAGCGCTATCTGACGGCACCGAGCCCCTGAGCCGGAACACGGGCACAGGCCACGGTCTACAGGCCCCGGCCCTCGGAGCCACCGGCCACCGGCCACCGGCCACCGGCCACGAACGCAGGCCCCCGGCCACGAACGCAGACCACCGATCACAGGTCACGAAACGCGGTGCCCAACCTCGGTTCACGAAACTCGGCTCACGAAACACGGTTCACCACACGCGGGTCACGGAACGCGGTTCACAACCCCAGCGGACGAAACGCAGTTCACGGAACGCGGTGCACGCAAGGCCGTTCACAGAACGCGGTGCGCCCAACGCCGTTCACAACACACGCGCACAGAACGCAGTTCACACAGCACGAAGGCGCCGACCTCGCCCACGCACGACGCGCACCGGCGTCGCACACTTGGCGAGGACGGCGCCCTCGCAGCCGTACCGAAGTCGTGCCGAGGCCGCACCGGAACCGCGCCGGAGCCGGACCGAGGCCGTGCGTAACCAAACGGGGCTGGGTCCGGGCAGGCCCGGGTCCGCGGGTCAGGCCTTCGCGTCGATCGCGGCCTTGGGCTTCGCGCCGCCGGTGAGGGACTTGGGCTTGCGGTCCTGGGACTTGTCCAGGGCCATGACCAGGCCCGCGATGACCCCGAACAGGACCAGCGGGCACACGACGTAGAGCCCCAGCGTCTGGATGACGCTCAGCCCCTTGCCCGGGTCGTCGCCGTCGTCGCGGGTGAGCGCGAGCGCGGGAGACGTCATGAGCAGCATCATCAGCGTCGTACCGGCAGCCAGGGCGCCGGCGCGCAGGGCGTTCTTCTTGTCCACGGTGCAAAAGTAGCGAACGCCCGGAGGGGCCGCGCGTCCGGGGGTGCCGTACGGGGGCGCGGGCCCTCACCCCGGGGCCTGGGTCCCCGCTTTCAGTACCTCGATCAGCGCGTGCAGCCGCGGGGACGCGGCCAGTTCCTCCAGGGTGATCGGGCGGCCGTCCGCGTCGGCGACGGGGAGGCGCCAGTTCGGGTACTGGTCCCAGGTGCCCGGCAGGTTCTGCGGGCGGCGGTCGCCGACGGTGTCCGGGAGCCAGACCCCGACCATGCGGGCGGGGGTGCGCAGCAGGAAGCGGTGGAGGGCCTGGATCTCGGCCTCCTCCGTGGAGCCGGGGCGCCCCCCTTCGTCCGCGCCTTCGAAGAGGCCGAGCCGGGTGAGCAGCGCCAGCCACTCCCCGACGTCGGCCGCCGCCTCGGCCCGTTCCTGGGCCAGTGGCCGGGTCAACAGGCCCAGCCGGTCGCGGAGTTCGACGTGGTCTCCGGAGAGGCGGGCGGCGGTGGGCGGCAGGTCGTGGGTGGTGGCGGTGGCCAGACAGTCGGCGCGCCAGCGGTCGGGGGCGAGGGGGCGCCCGTTGCCCTCCCAGTCCCGTTCGAACCACAGGACCGAGGTGCCGAGCACCCCGCACTCCTGGAGCGCCTCGCGCACCCCCGGTTCGACGGTTCCGAGGTCCTCGCCGATCACCACGGCGCCGGCGCGGGAGGCCTCCAGCGCGAGGATCGCGAGCATGGCCTCACCGTCGTAGCGGACGTACGTGCCCTCTGTGGGCGGGCGGCCCTGGGGGACCCACCAGAGGCGGAAGAGGCCCATCACGTGGTCGATGCGCAGGGCGCCCGCGTAGCGGAAGAGGGCGCGCAGCAGGCGCCGGTAGGGGGCGTAGCCGGAGGCGGCGAGCCGGTCGGGGCGCCAGGGGGGCAACCCCCAGTCCTGGCCGAGGGAGTTGAAGGCGTCCGGGGGTGCGCCGACGGACATGCCGGACGCGAAGTACTCCTGCTGCGCCCACGCGTCGGCGCCCGCGGGGTGCACTCCGACGGCGAGGTCGTGCACGATGCCGATCGGCATGCCCGCTTCCCGGGCGGCCCGCTGGGCGGCGGTGAGCTGGGTGTCGGTGAGCCAGGCGAGCCGGCAGTGGAAGTCGACGCGGTCCATCAACTCGGCGCGGGCGCGGGCGGTTTCGGGTGAGCGGGGGTCGCGCAGCCCGGCCGGCCAGCGGTGCCAGTCGGCGCCGTGCACCTCGGCCAGGGCGTACCAGGTCGCGTGGTCCTCCAGCGCCTGGCCCTGTTCGGCGAGGAAGTCGGCGTAGGCGGCGCGCCGTCCGGGTCCGAGGGGGACCTCGCGGAGCAGTTCCAGCGCCTCCCGCTTGACCTCCCACACCGCGTCCCGGTCGATCAACTCGCCCTTCTCCAGGACGGCTTCGCGCAGGAGCGCGGCTTTCTCCGGCAGTTGGCCCGGTTCGGCGTACGCGAACTCCGGGACGCCTTCGACCCGCAGGTAGACGGGGTCGGGGAAGCGCCGGGAGGACGGCCGGTAGGGCGAGGGGTCGGTGGGTGCTCCGGGTACGGCCGCGTGCAACGGGTTGACCTGCACGAATCCTGCGCCGAGTGCGCGCCCGGCCCAGGCGGCCAGCTCCTCCAGGTCACCGAGGTCGCCCATGCCCCAGGAGCGGCGCGAGAGCAGGGAGTAGACCTGCACCATCAGTCCGTACGACCGTGCGGCGGGCGTGGGCAGCCGGGCCGGGGCGACGACGAGGTGGACGCGCGCGGTCCGGCCGTCGGGTGCGGTGGCCGTCAACCGGTGCACGCCGGGCGGGAGTTGTTCGATCGAGGCGCTGGTCTCGCCCTGTTCGGTCTCGATGTGCAGCCGGGTGCCGTCGGGCAGCGCGTCGAGGGCGGCGCAGGGGGCGCCCGAGCGGCACACGACCGTCGGCGGGAGCAGTCGCCCGGCCAGCTCCCCTTCCCGGGCGGCCAGGGCGGTCCGCGCGGCCTCCGGGGTACCCGCGTCGACCCCGAGGGCGGCGAGCGCGGCGACGACGGCGCCGGCCGAGGCGGCGACCGTACGGTCCGGTGAAGGGCTGTAGGAGGTGGCGACGCCGTGCAGTTCGGCGAGCCGGGACAGGTCCTCGGAGGGCGGCTCGGCCGGCCCGGGCACGGTCATCTACGGCCTCGCGGGGTCCGGCTCGGCGACCGCGACGGACTCGCTGGTCAGGTGGGCGGTGTCGGCGAGCGGGGGCTCGCTGGTCAGGGGCTCGGCGTCGGCGAGCGGCGGTTCGCTGGTCAGCGGGGCCCGGGGCCGGGCGTACTCGGAGCCGAGTGCGCGGGCGCCGGGTTCCGCTGGGGGTTCGGCGCGGGTGGGGGGCGGGGGTGGGGCCGATGCGACCACGGTGGACTCCTTGCCGGACGGTTACCGCAGCCCTACCCAGCGGGCGCGACGGCAGACCTCCAGGGTGCGGCCTCGGGGGCGCGGGAGCCACTCCCGGGCCGCCCGGCCCCGGGATTGCGGGAGATCACTATTCACTCAGTACATGTAGGTGATGCATACTGCTCGCCATGAGCACCCGCCACATCCTGCTGGGGCTGCTCGCCGGAGGGCCGAGCCACGGCTACGACCTCAAGCGACGCCACGACGAACGTTTTCCGCAGGCCCGACCGCTGGCGTACGGGCAGGTCTACACCACGCTCCAGCGCCTGGTCCGGGACGGGCTCGCGGAGGTCGAGGGGACCGACTCGGACGGCGGCCCGGAGCGCACGGCGTACCGCTCGACGGCCGAGGGTGCGCGTGAACTGGGGCGCTGGGCCGGGGAGATCGCACCGCCCGCGCCCTTCGTGACGAACGAGATCTTCACCAAGGTCGTCGTCTCGATCCTGGCCGGCGGTGACGCGGCGGCCTATCTCCGGGCGCAGCGTGCCGCGCACATGGAGCGGATGCGGGAGCTGACGGCGGTGAAGACCGCGCGGGGCGCCGGACTCGCGACCGTGCTCTCGGCGGACTACGCCCTCAACCACCTTGACGCCGACCTCCGTTGGATGACCACCACGGCGGTCCGGCTCACCACTCTGATCGCGGAGGTCGACGCAGCATGAGCGACAAGGAAGCCGGGGCGGTGCCGCTGCTCGCGGCCCGGGACCTCGTCAAGGCGTACGGCAGGACCGAGGCCCTGCGCGGCACCTCGGTCGAGCTGCGCGCCGGTGAACTCCTCGCCGTGACCGGCACCAGCGGCAGCGGGAAGTCCACGCTGCTGCACTGCCTCGCCGGGATCGTGCGGCCGGACGCGGGCTCGGTGACGTATGCCGGGCAGCGGCTCGGCGAACTGCCGGAGCGGCGGCTGAGCGAGCTGCGGCGGACCGACTTCGGCGTGGTCTTCCAGTTCGGGCAGCTGATACCCGAGCTGACGGCGGTGGACAACGTCGCGCTGCCGCTGCTGCTCGCGGGGGCCTCCCGCGCGGACGCGCGCGCCGGGGCCGGCGCGTGGCTGGGTGACGGTCGTCGGCGGGGGTTTCGCGGGCGTGCGTCAGGTGCTGCTCGCGTTGTTGGCCGAGAAGCGGCGTGCGGGCCGTCTCGCGCACGCGGCCTACTACACGACGGGGCTCGACCTGACCGCCGCCGCGGTCCTGCTGGCGCTGGCGCTGGCGCTGACCGGTCTGGCCGTCGGCACCGCCGAGTCCCTGGCCGCCCGGCGCCGGGGGCTGGCCGCGCAGGCCGCGGCCGGGGTGCCGCACGGGGTGCTGGCGCGGGCGCTGCTGCTGGAGACCGCGCTGCCGCTGCTGCCCGCGGTCGCGGTGGCGGGCCTGGGCGGCACGGCGATCAGCGTCTGGTACGCCGCCGCCGTCTCGGCGCACACCGCCGGCCTGGTCGTGCCGTACGACGCGCTGCTGGTCCCCTGTGCCGTGTACGCGGCCGCGCTGCTGGCGGCGGCCACCTCGCTGCCCCTGCTGCGCCGCTCGGTCCGCCCGGCGGAACTGCGCCACGCCTGACGACCGACCGACCGTCCGCGCCGGGGTCGTGGCCCGGGCCGGATCACGTCGTGGCTCAGCCGCCGTCCCGTGCGGGAGGCGGCGGACGAAAGCCCGGGTCGTCAGGCGGAGATGCCGTCGATCCGGGCCATCGCGTCCTCCGCGCCGTACGGCTGGAGGTACGGCAGCCAGCGCGGGTCCCGGTGGCCGGTGCCGATGATGCGCCAGGCCAGACCGGTGGGCGGGGCGGGTTTGTGACGCAGCCGCCAGCCGATCTCGATGAGGTGCCGGTCGGCCTTCACGTGGTTGCAGCGGCGGCAGGACGCCACCACGTTGTCCCAGACGTGCTTGCCTCCGCGGCTGCGCGGGATGACGTGGTCGACGCTGGTTGCGACGCCACCGCAGTACATGCACCGGCCCCCGTCACGGGCGAAGAGCGCCCGCCGGGTAAGAGGAACGGGCCCCCGATAGGGGACCCGTACGAATCGCTTGAGCCGGACCACACTTGGCGCGGGGACCGTGACGGTCGCGCTGTGCATGAAGGCGCCGGATTCCTCCAGGGAGACGGCCTTGTTCTCCAGGACGAGGACGAGCGCGCGGCGGAGCGGTACGACGCCGAGCGGCTCGTACGACGCGTTCAGGACGAGGACGTGCGGCACGGATGCCTCCTTGTGCGTCGGCGGCGCGTGGCTCGCGCCGGGACGATCTGCAAAGCCAGTCTCCCCTCATGCCTGGCGGAAGCGCCACCATGTCCCGGTAACGGGCTGGGAGTGTTTTCGACCACATCTTTCTTCCTCCCCGGGACCACGACCAGTTCATCCCCAGGTGAACCCGGTCTGTCCCGCGGACACGGCAACGATCCACCCACGATGCCCCGATAGTGTGGTGGATCTGCCGTACCGGTGACCTTTTCGTGACCTGAAAGCCGCGTGTTCGACCTTGACCACCGCGCCGGCGGCAGAGCTCAGCACCTGGAGGTACCTGCCGTGTCCTTGCCCGCCGCCCTGCTGACCGTCGCCGCCGCGTCGCCGACCCCGACCCCCTCGGGGTCGGCCACGGCGCCCGCGGTGCCCTCGCTCCAGGACGCCCAGGAGAGCGCCACCAACGCCGCCAGCTGGGTCGAGCAGAACTGGTCCACGTGGCTCGCGATCGGCCTGCGGGTGCTGTTGATCATCGTGATCGCGGCGGTGCTGAGAGGGATGGTGCGGCGGTCGATCACCAAGCTCATCGACCGGATGAACCGCACGGTGCAGGCGGTCGACGGCACGGCGCTCGGCGGACTGCTGGTGAACGCGGAGCGCCGCCGTCAGCGCTCGCAGGCGATCGGCTCGGTGCTGCGCTCGGTGGCGTCCTTCCTCATCGTCGGCACCGGCGCGCTGATGGTCCTGGCCACCTTCCAGATCAACCTGGCCCCGCTGCTGGCCTCCGCCGGTGTCGCGGGCGTGGCGATCGGTTTCGGCGCGCGCAACCTGGTCACGGACTTCCTGTCCGGCGTCTTCATGATCCTTGAGGACCAGTACGGCGTCGGGGACCAGATCGACGCGGGCGTCGCCTCCGGTGAGGTCATAGAGGTCGGCCTGCGGGTGACCAAGCTGCGCGGCGCCATGGGCGAGATCTGGTACGTCCGCAACGGCGAGGTGAAGCGCATCGGCAACCTCTCCCAGGGCTGGGCCACGGCCGGTGTCGACGTGACCGTCCGCTCCGCCGAGAGCCTGGACCGCGTGAAGGCGACGCTGGACGCCGTCGCCGAGCGGATGAGCAAGGAGGAGCCGTGGAACGAACTGCTCTGGGGGCCGGTGGAGGTTCTCGGCCTCGACAGTGTGCTGATCGACTCCATGGTCGTCCGCGTCTCCGCCAAGACGATGCCGGGCAAGTCGGTGACCGTCGAGCGCGAGCTGCGCTGGCGGATCAAGCGGGCCTTCGACGAGGCGCACATCCGTATCGTCGGCGGCGCGACGGCGGACCCGGCGGACGAGCCGGTGGACCCCACCGAGGCGATGGCGGCACCTTCGGCGTACTCCAACGCGGCCTCCCCGCAGGCGGAGGCCGCGTCCCCGCTCGCACCGCAGCGGCCGGCCACGGGACGGTAGGCGGAACGAGCGCGCACGGCGACACCCGCGAGCGGAACGGTTCGGCCCACTCGTCCGGGTGAACGCAGACGGAATGCCGGGTCGCCCCGCGTCCGAGTGCCGCAGCGTTCTGCCCGGGGCACCCAGCTGCGACGACGTCCCGCCTTCTCGTCCCGTCCCTTCCCGCCCCGCAGGTAACGAGTCTGTTGCCGCCGGGGCGGTCGCTATTGACGCCTCCTTCGCCGCGGGCTTACGTTCCTCCCACCCCCAATAGGAAACTTTCCTAACAGTGATCACGCGTCCGTCACCGCGACCCGGCGGTGGACTTTCCCGTGATCGTGTTGCGAAGCTGGGCAGTTGACCGGGACGTCGAGAGGCAGGTGGCGTGGCTCATGGACGGGATCGCGGGAACCGCGGGCACTGCCCGCACCGCAGGCGCGGCGGGACCCGCCGGCACCCCCGGCACGCCCCGCGTGCTGCGCGCCATGAACGACCGCGCCGCCCTCGACCTCCTCCTCCAGCACGGGCCGCTCTCCCGCACCCGGATCGGCAAGCTCACGGGGCTGTCCAAACCGACCGCCTCCCAGCTGCTGGCCCGGCTGGAGGCGGCGGGGCTCGTCCTCGCCACCGGCACGAGCGAGGGGCGCCCCGGCCCCAACGCCCAGCTGTACGTGGTCAATCCGGGCGCCGCGCACGCCGCCGGGCTCGACGTCACCCCGGAGCGGATCCGCGCCGCCGTCGCGGACGTCACCGGCCGCACGGTGGGCGAGTTCGAGCTGCCCACCCCCGGCCGGCACCCCGCCCAGCCCGTCGTACGGCAGGTGACCGACGCCCTCGACGGCGCGGTGAAGGCGGCGGGGCTGGCCCGGGACGACATCCACCGGCTGGTGATCGGCACGCCGGGCGCCTTCGACCCCAACACCGGCCGGCTGCGGTACGCCTCGCACCTGCCCGGCTGGCACTCCCCGGCGCTGCTCGACGAACTCGCCGCGGCGCTGCCCATGCCGGTCGAGTACGAGAACGACGTCAACCTCGTGGCCATCGCCGAACAGCGGCTCGGCGCCGCCCGCGGACACGGCGACTTCGTCCTGCTGTGGAACGAGGGCGGCCTCGGCGCCGCCCTGGTGCTCGGCGGCCGGCTGCACCGCGGCTGGACCGGCGGCGCCGGCGAGGTCGGCTTCCTGCCGGTGCCCGGCACCCCCCTGGTACGGCAGGTGACCAAGGCCAACAGCGGCGGCTACCAGGCGCTGGCCGGCTCCCAGGCGCTGCCCGCCCTCGCCCGCGAACTCGGCGTCACCGACCTGCCGACGGGCCCCTACGCCGAGGCCGCGGCGGCCCTCGTGACCCGCGCCGCCGCCGCCGAGGACGGGCCGCACCTGCGGTTCCTGGAGACCTACGCGACACATCTCGCCACCGGTCTCGCCTCCCTCGTCTCCGTCCTCGACCCCGAACTCGTCGTCCTCAGCGGCGCCTCCCTCACCTCGGGCGGCGAGCGCCTGCGCGCTCTGGTCCAGGAGGAGCTGGCCGAACTGGCGGCCTCACGCCCCCGGCTCGTCGTCGGCGACGTGCACGAACACCCCGTGCTGCGCGGCGCGTTGGAGAGCGCGCTGGCGGCCACCCGCGACGAGGTCTTCGACACCTCGCGCTGAGCCCACCCGGCCCGACCGACCTCCCCCCGCACCGACACCGCCTCGCCCGCCCCGTCCCAGGGAGACCTCGCCATGCCCGGAATATCCCGGAAAGCGGCTACCGCGCTCGCCGCCTCCGCCTCCATCGCCCTGCTCGCCACCGCCTGTACCGGCCAGTCCTCCTCCGGTGCCTCCGACGACGCCTCGAAGGACACCACCATCAACTTCTGGCACGCCTGGAGCGCGCCGAACGAGGTCGCGGGCGTCAAGGCGCTGGTCACCGGGTTCGAGAAGGCGCACCCCAACATCCATGTGAACGTGGTCGGCAACATGACCGACGACAAGATCAACCAGGCGCTGCGGACCGGCGGCGACAAGGCCCCGGACGTGATCTCGTCGTTCACGACGAACAACGTGGGCAAGTTCTGCTCCTCGGGCGCCCTGGTCGACCTCGACCCCTTCTTCAAGAAGGCGGGCATCGACCCGGAGACGACGTTCCCCAAGGCGATGAACGAGTACACCGCGTTCGACGGCGACCGCTGCACCGCACCGCTGCTGGGCGACGCCTACGGCCTCTACTACAACAAGACGGCGTTCAGGAAGGCGGGCATCACCAGCCCGCCCAAGACGTGGAGCGAGTTCGAGTCCGACGCGAAGAAGCTGACGATCACCAAGGGCGACTCGTACTCCCAGCTGGGGTTCATGCCGGACTACCACGGCTGGGAGACCACGACCGAGCACTACTTCGCGCAGTTCTCGCCGACGTACTTCGACAAGAGCGGCAAGTCGACGCTGGCCACGGACCCCGCCTTCACGGCCGGATTCACCCTGCAGAAGAAGCTCGTCGACGACCTCGGCGGCTTCAGGAAGCTGGAGACCTACCGCGCCACGCTCGGCGACGAGTGGGGCGACAAGCACCCCTTCCACACCGGCCAGGTGGCGATGCAGCTCGACGGCGAGTGGCGGCTGGGGATGGCGCTGGCGGCCCAGCCGAAGTTCGACATCGGCGTGGCCCCGCTGCCCGTCCCCGACGACCGGGCGGCCCAGTACGGCAAGGGCTACATCACCGGCACGATCGCCGGCATCGCCGCCACCAGCAAGAAGCAGAACGCGGCCTGGGAGTTCCTGAAGTACGTCACCACCGACACGGACGCGGTGGTCGGCTTCTCCAACGCCATCCACAACGTGCCGTCAACGCTCGCCGCCCTGAAGTCCCCGAAGCTGAAGTACGACCCGCGCTTCAAGACGTTCCTGGACATCGCGGCGAACCCGGAGTCGACGACAAGTCCCGCCTCGATCAACGGCGGTGTGTACCTGACGACGATCCAGCAGTTCGGGTACGACTACGAGAGCGGCAAGGCCAAGAACCTCCGGTCCGGTCTGGCGAGCACCGCCGAGCAGATCGACACGGACATCGCGCAGGCGAAGTAGCGACGACATGAGCACCGTCACTCTCGCCGCCAAGCGCCGCCGGTCGGCGCTGCGCACCCTCGCCTTCATGTCGCCCTGGCTCATCGGCTTCGCGGTCTTCTTCGCCTACCCGCTGATCTCGACGGTCTACTTCTCGTTCATGCACTACGACGGCTTCAGGCCGCCCACGTGGGTCGGCACGAAGAACTGGGCGTACGTCTTCCGGAACTATCCGTACTTCTGGCCCGCGATGCGCAACACCCTGTGGCTGGTCGTGGTGATGGTCAGCCTCCGGGTCGTCTTCGGGCTGGGCGTCGGGCTGCTGATCACCAAGATCAAGACGGGCACGGGGATCTTCCGGACCCTCTTCTACCTGCCCTACCTGGCCCCGCCGGTGGCGGCGACGATGGCGTTCGCGTTCCTCCTCAACCCCGGTACCGGGCCGGTCAACTCGATCCTGGAGAAGGTCGGCGTCCCGGCCCCCGGCTGGTTCAACGACCCCTCCTGGTCCAAGCCGGCCCTCACCCTGCTCGCCCTGTGGGGCATCGGCGACCTGATGGTCATCTTCATGGCCGCGCTGCTCGACGTACCCCAGGAGCAGTACGAGGCGGCGGAGTTGGACGGCGCGTCCGCCTGGCAGCGGTTCCGGTACGTCACCCTGCCGAACATCTCGCCGATCGTGATGTTCGCCGTGGTCACCGGGGTGATCCAGACGATGCAGTACTACACGCAGCCGCTCATCGCCGGGAAGGTGGCCTCCGGGGTGATCCAGGGCGCCGGCACCCAGTTCGAGCCCGGCTACCCGGAGAAGTCCACGCTCACCCTTCCCCAGCTCGTCTACAACCTCGGCTTCCAGCGCTTCGACTACGGCTCGGCCTGCGTGGTGGCACTCGTCCTCTTCGCCCTGTCGATGGTGTTCACCGCGTTTTTGATGCGGCGCCGGGGCGGCCTCAACCTGGCAGGTGACTGAACCCATGGCCCAAGTACTCGACAAACCGCTGGAGTTGCGGGCTCCCGTCTCGCCCGCCGAGCGCACCGCCCGCCGCAAGGCGCTCCTGGAGTGGGTCGCCGTCCACTCGCTGGGCTTGGCCGCCGCGCTCTTCTTCACCCTCCCCTTCGTGTTCGTCCTCCTGACCTCGCTGATGAGCGACAGCCAGGCCCTGAGCCGGGACCTGCTCCCGCACACCTGGGAGTGGGGCAACTACCGCAAGGTCCTCGACACCCCGGGCTTCCTCACCTGGTGGAAGAACACCCTGGTCTACGCCGGCCTCGGCACCGTCCTGACCGTCGTGTCGTCGATCCCGGTGGCGTACGCGCTGGCCAAGTTCCGCTTCCGGGGCCGGAATCTGTCGCTGATGCTGGTCATCTCGATGATGATGCTGCCGCCGCAGGTCGTCATCATTCCGATGTACCTCTTCTGGGCGAAACAGCTGGATCTGTCGGGCACACTGTGGCCGCTGATCATCCCGATGGCGTTCGGGGACGCCTTCTCCATCTTCCTGCTCCGCCAGTTCCTGCTGACGATCCCGAACGAGTACCTGGACGCGGCCAGGGTCGACGGCTGCGGCGAACTGCGCACCCTGCTCAGGGTCGTACTGCCGATGGCCCGTCCGGGCATCGCGGCCGTCGCCCTCTTCCAGTTCTTCTACGCCTGGAACGACTACTTCGGCCCGCAGATCTACGCGTCCGAGAACCCCGGTGCCTGGACGCTGAGTTACGGCCTGGAGTCGTTCAAGGGCGCGCACCACACCGACTGGAACCTCACCATGGCCGCCACCATCCTGGTCATGGCCCCCGTGATCCTCGTGTTCTTCTTCGCCCAGAAGGCGTTCGTCGAAGGCGTCACGCTCACCGGAGTGAAGGGCTGAACCTCGCACATGAAACTCACCGTGGTCGGCGGAGGCTCGACCTACACCCCCGAACTCATCGACGGTTTCGCCCGGTTGAGGGACACACTGCCCGTCGAGGAACTCGTGCTCGTCGACCCGGCGGCCGACCGGCTGGAGCTGGTCGGCGGGCTCGCCCGGCGCATCTTCGCCAGGCAGGGCCACGACGGACGGATCGTCACCACCAGCGACCTGGACGCCGGCGTGGAGGGCGCCGACGCGGTGCTGCTCCAGCTCCGCGTGGGCGGCCAGGCCGCCCGGCAGCAGGACGAGACCTGGCCCCTGGAGTGCGGCTGCGTGGGCCAGGAGACCACCGGCGCGGGCGGCCTCGCCAAGGCGCTGCGCACGGTGCCGGTCGTCCTCGACATCGCCGAACGGGTGCGCCGTAGCAGCCCGGACGCCTGGATCATCGACTTCACCAACCCGGTGGGGATCGTCACCCGCGCCCTGCTCCAGGCCGGCCACAAGGCGGTCGGGCTCTGCAACGTGGCGATCGGCTTCCAGCGGAAGTTCGCCGGAATGCTCGGCGTCGCCCCCGCCGACATCCACCTCGACCACGTGGGGCTCAACCACCTCACCTGGGAGACGAGCGTGCGACTCGGCGGCCCCGAGGGCGAGAACGTCCTGCCCCGGCTGCTCGCCGCGCACGGCGACTCGATCGCCGACGACCTGCGCCTGCCCCGGCGCCTCCTGGACCGGCTCGGGGTCGTGCCGTCGTACTACCTGCGGTACTTCTACGCGCACGACGAGGTGGTGCGCGAACTGCGTACCAAGCCGTCCCGCGCCGCCCAAGTGGCCGAGATGGAGCGCGAGTTGCTGACGATGTACGCCGATCCCGCGCTGGCCGAGAAGCCGGCGCTGCTCGCCCAACGCGGCGGCGCCTACTACTCGGAGGCCGCCGTGGACCTCGCGGCCTCGCTGCTCGGCGGGGGCGGCAGCCCCTACCAGGTGGTGAACACCCACAACCGGGGGACCCTGCCGTTCCTGCCGGCCGACGCGGTGATCGAGGTGCAGGCCGCCGTCGGCCCCAAGGGGGCGACCCCGCTGCCGGTGCCGGAGGTCGACCCGCTCTACGCGGGCCTGATGGCGAGCGTCACCGCCTACGAGGACCTCGCCCTGGAGACCGCGCTGCACGGCGGCCGGGACCGACTCTTCCGGACCCTGCTCTCGCACCCCCTGATCGGCCAGTACGAGTACGCCGAAGCCCTCACCGACCAGCTGATCGCGCACAACCGGGAGCACCTCGCGTGGGCCTGACCGCAAGTGTCCTCGCCATCGACGCGGGCAACAGCAAGACCGACGTCGCGGTTGTGGCGGCCGACGGAGAGGTGCTCGCCACGGCCCGCGGCGGCGGGTTCCGGCCGCCGGTCGTGGGGATCGGGACGGCGGTGGACGCCCTCGCGGAGGCTACCGCCCGGGCCTTCGCGGACGCCGGTGTCACCTCGGTCGACCATGTGTCGGCCTGTCTGGCCAACGCCGACTTCCCCGTGGAGGAAGAGGAGTTGGGCGCCGCGCTGCACGCGCGCGGCTGGGGCGCGAGCACCGTGGTGCGCAACGACACCTTCGCGATCCTGCGGGCGGGCATCCCCGCACCGCGCGGGGTCGCCGTGGTGTGCGGGGCGGGCATCAACTGCGTCGGCATGCGTCCCGACGGCCGCACCGCCCGTTTCCCCGCCATCGGCCGCATCTCCGGTGACTGGGGCGGCGGTTGGGGCCTCGCGGAGGAGGCCCTGTGGCACGCGGCCCGCGCGGAGGACGGGCGCGGCGCCCCGACCGGGCTGGCGCGCACGCTCCCGGCGTACTTCGGACTGGACACCATGTACGCCCTCATCGAGGCGCTGCACCTCGAACGGGTCGCACCGGACCGCCGGCACGAACTGACCCCGGTGCTCTTCGCGACGGCGGCGGACGGCGATCCGGTCGCCCGCTCGCTGGTGGACCGGCTGGCGGACGAGGTGACGACGATGGCCGTGGTCGCGCTGACCCGTCTCGACCTGCTCGACGAGGAGGCGCCGGTACTGCTCGGCGGTAGTGTCCTCGCCGCCCGGCACCCCCAACTGGACGACCGGATCGCGGAGTTGCTGGCCGCCCGGGCGCCCAAGGCGGTAGCGACCGTCGTCACCGCGCGCCCGGTGCTCGGCGCCGTCCTGCTCGGGCTCGACCGGACCCAGGCGCCGCCCGCCGCACACGCCCGGGCGCGGGCCCACTACGAGCGCTGACTTGCGGGAACCGAACAGATTCCCACCGCGTATTCATGGACAGGGGGGCGGATCGGGGCGTTGGGTGGTGCCGGAAATCCGGCTGCCGCGCTGCGATCCGATCAAGATCCAGCGAAGGCCGGTGCGGAATGTCAGTCCGGGCGGCGATACTTGCGGCGACGGAATGACCCTGGGGGAGGTCAGCAGTGACACAACCGCCGAAGAGCAGCGGGGCGCCACCGGGTTCCGGCGTGCCCACGATGCCGGCCCTGCCGCCGCAGGGGGGCGGGCCCGCTCCGGCCGCGCCCGTGCGGGCTCCGGCGCCGGCTCCGGCCCGGCGTACGGCCTTCTCGGAGGGCGTCGACCGGCTGCGCGCGGCGGCCACCACCGAGCCGGGGCGGCTGCGGGTCATCGGCGCCGTACTGGCCGTCCTCGTCGTCGCGTTCGGCGCGGTCACCGCGTGGCAGACCGACAGCCGGGCCACGGCCGCCGACGACGTCCTCCACCACAGCCAGCCGCTCAGCTCCGACGCGGCGAACGTCTACCGCTCGCTGGCCGACGCCGACACCATGGCGGCCACCGGCTACCTGGCCGGCCCGAAGGAGTCCACGGCGACCCGCGCGCGCTACGAGCGGGACATCCGCACGGCCGCCGAGAAGCTCGTCACCGCCGCCGCCAACTCCGCCCCGGGTTCGTCGTCGGCCGCCACCATCGCCGAACTCAACGAGCTGCTGCCGGAGTACAAGGGCCTGGTCGAGTCGGCCCGCGCCAACAACCGGCAGGGCTTCCCGGTGGGCGGCGCGTATCTGCGCGCCGCGAACGACACCATGCAGAACAGGATGCTCCCGGCCGCCGAGGATCTCTACACCAAGGAGAACCAGCGGCTGAACGCCGACTACGCGGACGCGACACCGTACCCGTGGGCGGCGATCGCCCTCGGAGTCGTCGCGCTGGGCGGCCTGGCCTGGGCGATGCGCCGCCACTACCTGCGGACGAACCGGGTGTTGAACCAGGGCCTGGTCGCCGCCTCCGCGACCACCGCCGTCGTCCTGCTCTGGCTGGTCGTCGGCCACACCGTCGCGCGCTCGGGCCTCGACGACTCCTACGACCACGGCGTCAGGTCGCTCACCGTGCTGCACGACGCCCGAATCGCCTCCCTGAAGGCCCGCAGCGACGAGAACCTGACGCTGATCAGCCGGGGCGCCAAGACGAAGACGCTGAAGAACAAGAAGGTCATGGACGCCTACGACTGGGCGTACGACCAGGAGATCGCCAAGCTGGGCAGGACGCTCAAGCAGGCCGACGCCCTCGCCGACGACTCGGCGGGCCGCAAGCCCGTGGCCGTCGCCAACAGCTCCATGAAGGTCTGGATCTCCCGGCACGGCTCGGCCAGCAACGCCAACGAGGAGGGGCTGTACCAGGAGGCCCGCGACGACGTGATCGGCAAGGACAAGTCGACGGGCGAGTGCTTCGACGCCGTGGACGCCTCGCTGGAGTCGGCGCTGACGCATGAGACGGACGAGTTCCAACAGGCCGCCGGTGACGGCCGGTCCGCGATGACGGGTCTGACCGCCGGCTCCGCCGCGCTCGCCCTGCTCGGGGCGGCCGGAGCCGTACTGGGCATCGGGCGCAGGCTGTCGGAGTACCGGTGAAAGGGGGCGTGACGATGAGTGCACAGCGTCTGCGAGCCGGCCTCAGGGGCTGGGGCGGTGTCGGGGCGATGGCGGTCCTCTGCGCCCTCGCCCTCGCGTTCGTCCTGCTGCTGCCGCGCGCCCGGCCGGGCGGTGACGGCGAGCTGGCGGCCACCGGCCCGCGGGCGGCGGAGGCCACCCAGGCCCGGGCCGGTTCCTGCGTCGACAGCACCGCCCAGGACCTCAGCCCGGCGCCGTCCGGCGCCGACGGCGCCGCCATCGACGCGATCAAGTCCCGCGGCTACCTCACGGTGGGCGTCGACCAGAACAGCTACCGCTGGGGCTACCGCAACCCCAACCGCGCCGACGGTGACCTGGAGGGCTTCGACATCGACCTCGTCACCGCGATCGCCAAGAACATCTTCGGCAGCTCCTACAGCGCCGACAAGATCCACCTCCGTGCCATACCGACCAACCAGCGCACCGCCGCGATCAAGAACAAGACCGTCGACATGGTGGTCCGCACCATGACGATCAGCTGCGCCCGCCTCGACGACGTCGCCTTCTCCGCGCCGTACTTCGTCACCGGCCAGCAGGTCCTCGCACCGAAGACGTCGGCGATCACGGGCTACGACACGTCGCTCGCCGGCAAGCGGATCTGCTCGGCGGCGACCTCCACGGCGTCCGCCCGGCTGGCCACGGACAAGAGGCAGCACAAGCTCCCCGCCGGCGCCGTCGTCATGGAGCCCGTCCCCAACCAGCTGGACTGTCTGGTGCGGCTCCAACTCGGCGAGGCGGACGCGGTGGTGACCGACGGCGCGCTCGCCGCGAGCCTGGCCGCCCAGGACCCCACGGTGCAACTGAAGGGCCCCCTCTTCACCAAGGAGTACTACGGCGTGGCGATGAACAGGAGCGACGTCGACCTGGTTCGCCGGGTCAACCAGATACTGGAGGGCTACCGCACCAACCCCGCCGGCTGGCGCGCGTCGTACGAGAAATGGCTGCTGCCCACCCTGGGCAAGGACTCGGAGTCGGCGAACCCGCCGGTACCGCACTACAAGTGACGGGCCGTCAGCGGCGACCGTAGAGGCCGATGGACGACGACCGGCGACCGAGACCCACGACCGACGGAACACGACAGCAGCGAGAGGTGATCGATGGGCGACACGGGACCCTCCGGGCCGGTACTGGACCGGGACGAGGTGGACCGTGCGCTGGCGCGGCTCGGCGCGGAGCACGAGGCGATCGAGACCTCGCTGCTCGCCCTCCAGGACCACGCGGGCCGCAGACTCCTCGAAGGCGCCGAGCTCACCGGCACCACCAAGGAGCGGTGGGTCTCCACTGAGGCGTCGATCACCCTGCTGTGGACGTACTTCGACGCGTACACGGCCGCCCTGCGCACCGCCCGCGACATCCGCGCCCGGCGCCGCTGGTCCAGCCGTGAGGACCTCGCGGAGCTGACCGAGCTGCTGCGCGGCGAGTGCGTCACCCTGGCCGGCTCCACCACGGCGCCGGCCGGCGCGCCGGCGCCCCTCGCAGGCGCGGGCAGACTCAGCCACCGGTACTCGCTGAGCGCCCTGGTCGACGAGATGAACGACCTGTACGCGAGTTCGCTGGACATGGTCGTCACCGCCGACGCGGTCTGGTCGGCGCTGCCCGCCCGGATCGACTTACTCGCCGCGGAGCTCCAGCGCACCCGCCGGCTCGCCCACTCCATCGGCGTCCGCCCCGGCGAACACCCGTCCGGGGACGACCTGGAGCGCATCACGCGCACGCTGACCACCCTGCGCGAGCGGGTGGTGTCCGACCCGCTCGCCTACTGGGTTCCGGCGCAGGGCAGTTCGGCGCCCGGCGGCGGCCGTCCCGACACCACGGTCTACGACCGGGAGGCGCGTGCCCTGGAGGAGGTGCGTCGCGAGATCGACGCGGTGCTGACGGTCCGTCAGGACGCGGAGGCCCGTCTCGTCCGGCTGCGCGACGTGCTCTCCCGCGCGGACCGCACGCTCGCCGAGGCGCGCACCGCGCGCGGCGAGGTCCTGGCGAAGATCGCCGCCACGGAGGTCCCCGTCGTCGGCGGTCCGCCGACCGTGCTCCAGGAGCAGCTGTCGACGGCCGCCGAGTACCGCAGACACGCGCAGTGGCACCGGCTCTCCCCTCTCCTGGAGTCCCTGGAGCAGAAGGCGGAGGACGAACTGCTGCGCGCCCGCGAGTCGTTGAGCGCGGTCACGGCCCCGCTGGCGGTCCGCGCGGAGCTGCGCGGCAGACTCGACGCCTACAAGGCGAAGGTGGCCCGGCACGGCCTCGCGGAGGATCCGCTGCTGGTCGAGCGGTACGACGCGGCCCGCCGGATGCTGTGGAGCGCGCCCTGCGATCTGCGCGTGGCCGAACAGGCGGTGCTGCGCTACCAGCAGGCGGCGGCCGAGCAGTTCGGCACCGCGCGCGGCACCCAGCAGGGCGCGCCCGAGGACCGCGGCGGGTCCGGTACGTGACGGAGAAGAGGGAGGCGACACCATGAGCGAGGCACCGCGGAAGTGCCAACGGCCCGCCTGCGAGGGGTCGTACGAGGACGTGGGCGGCGGCGAGCTGTACTGCGACACCTGTGGCCTCGCCCCGGTCGTGGCGGCGAGCGGGGCGCTCGGCTCGCCGGCCACCGGGATCACCGGTGGCGGCGCGGGCGGCGACTCCCGTACCGCGGGCGGCAGTTCGCGTACGGCATCGCAGTCATCGTCGTCGCCGTCGTCGAAGTCACGGCGCTCGGTGTCGGGGCGCCTGTCGCGCTCGGTGTCCGGGACCGGGACCGGCCGTTCGGTGTCGGTGCGCAGCTCCGGCTCCTCCTCGGGGGCGTCCTCGCGGGGCCGGCTCGGCGCGGGCCTGGTGCGGGTTCCGGGCGTACCGCGGCCCGACCCGCGCGCGATGGTCCTGGAGAACCCCGAGGTGCCCGAGCGGAAGAGATTCTGCTCGCGCTCGGACTGCGGCGCGCCGGTCGGGCGGGCCCGCGGCGAGCAGTCCGGGCGTACGGAGGGCTTCTGCACCAAGTGCGGCCACCCGTACTCCTTCGTGCCGAAGCTGGCCGGCGGGGACGTCGTGCACGGCCAGTACGAGGTGGCGGGCTGCCTCGCCCACGGCGGCCTGGGCTGGGTCTACCTCGCCGTGGACCGCGCGGTGTCGGACCGCTGGGTGGTGCTCAAGGGCCTGCTGGACACCGGCGACCAGGACGCGATGGCCGCCGCGATCTCGGAGCGGCGCTTCCTCGCCGAGATCGAGCACGCCAACATCGTGCGGATCTACAACTTCGTGGAGCACCTGGACCAGCGGACGGGTTCGCTGGACGGGTACATCGTCATGGAGTACGTCGGCGGCAAGTCCCTCAAGGAGATCGCCAACGACCGCCGCTCCCCGGCGGGCAGGCGGGACCCGCTCCCGGTGGAGCAGGCGTGCGCGTACGGCATCGAGGCCCTGGAGGCGCTCGGGCACCTGCACAGCCGCAACCTGCTGTACTGCGACTTCAAGGTCGACAACGCCATCCAGACCGAGGACCAGCTCAAGCTGATCGACATGGGCGCGGTGCGCAGGATGGACGACGAGGAGTCGGCCATCTACGGCACGGTCGGCTACCAGGCGCCGGAGGTCGCCGAGGTGGGCCCCTCGGTCGCGTCCGACCTGTACACGGTGGGCCGTACGCTCGCCGTCCTCGCCTTCGACTTCCAGGGCTACACCAACGTCTTCGTCGACTCCCTGCCCGACCCCGACAACATCGAGGTCTTCCGCCGCTACGAGTCCTTCTACCGGCTCCTGGTGCGCGCCACCGACCCCGACCCGGCCCGCCGGTTCGCCTCCGCGCAGGAGATGACCGAGCAGCTGACGGGCGTGCTGCGGGAGGTCGTGTCCCTTCAGACGGGACAGTCCCGGCCCGCCCTGTCCACCCTGTTCGGTCCCGAGACCAAGGTCCCGGACACCGAGTTGTTCCCGAAGCTGAACGGCGAGGTGTCCCGGCTCGGGGCGCGGGCGGCGCTCCCGCGCGGCGGCCCCGCCGCACCCGTGCTCCCCGCGCCGCGCGCCCAGGACGGCGGCGCCCCGGGCATCGTCAGGCCGGTCGACTCCCCCGCCGCCGCCCTCGCCCTGCCGGTCCCCCGGGTCGATCCCGACGACCCCAACGCCGGTTTCCTGGCGGGCCTGATGACCACCGCGCCCGGTGAGCTGCTCGGCGCGCTGGCCGCCGCGCCCGCGCCGTCCGTGGAGACCCGGCTGCGGCAGATCCGCGGATGGCTGGAGAACGGCGAGGCCGGGACCGGCCTGGAAGCGCTGCGGAAGCTGGAGGACGAACGCCCCGACGACTGGCGGGTGGTCTGGTACAGCGGCGTGACGGCGCTGGCCACCGGTGACGTCGAGGCCGCCGCCCTCTCCTTCGACGCGATCTACGACGCCTTCCCGGGCGAGCCCGCGCCGAAGCTGGCGCTGGGCCTCTGCGCCGAGGTGCTGGGACAACTGGACAACGCGGCCGAGTACTACCGCCTGGTCTGGTCGACCGACCCCAGCTACGTGAGCGCCGCCTTCGGCCTGGCCCGGGTCCAACTGGCCACCGGCGAGCGGGCCGACGCCGTGACGACGCTGGAGTCGGTGCCCGAGGTGTCGATCCACTACACCGCCGCGCGGGTGGCGGCCGTACGGGCGCGGCTGCGGCAGCGGACGGCGACGGCCGGTGACGCGCCGTTCCTGGCCGATCTGACGGCGTCCGCCGGGCAGGTGGAGGCGCTGGAGGAATACGGTCTGGACGCGGTCCGGCGGGAGCAGTTGTCGGCCGAGGTCCTCGGCTGCGCCCTCGACTGGATACTCTCCGGAGGCCAGGGTTCCCCCGCCGGCCGGCGGGAGCTGCTCGGCAGCGTTCTGGACGAGCGGGGGCTCCGCTTCGGCCTGGAGCGTTCGTACCGCACGCTGGCCCGGCTGGCGCGGGGCGGCGAGGAGAGGATCGACCTGGTGGAACGAGCCAACCGTTACCGCCCCCGGACGTGGGTGTAGTTGATGTCGCAGACCCCCCAGCTGTCCGCCTGCCCGAGTTGCGAGGAGCCGCTCGAAGCGGGCGACCGTTTCTGCGGTGCGTGCGGATACGACCTGTCCGCCGTGCCCGCACGGCCGGACGACAACCCGACCCTGACCATGAACGGCGCGGCATCGCCCCCGCCCGAGGAGGCCGCGGACGTGGACTGGCCAGTGGCGCCCGAACCGGGCGGCGCCGAGACCCCGCCGGCGGTACATCTGCCGACCGACCTGCCGGGCACCGACTCGGGCGGCACCCCGCTGCCGTCCGACGCCCCCGACGCGGTTCCGGCGCCCGCTCCGGGCGTACGGTTCGACCGGCCGCCGGAGCCCGACGAGTACCCGCTCCAGGCACCCGACCCCCGGGTCGCCGCGGAGACACCGACGCCGGCCGAGGGCACCCGGGTGTGCGTGGCCTGCCGCTCGGGCGGGGTCGACGACGACGGCTACTGCGAGAACTGCGGGCACGCCCAGCCCCGTGAACGCGACCACATGGAAGAGGAGTCGGGGCCCCTCGCCGCGGTCAGCGACCGCGGGCTGCGCCACCATCGCAACGAGGACGCCTTCGCCGTAGGGCAGTCGGTGCTGCCGGACGGGTCGGTGGCCCTGGTGGCGATCGTGTGCGACGGGGTGTCCTCGGCGACCCGGCCGGACGCGGCCTCGCTCGCCGCGTCGCGGGTGGCGAGCGAGTCGCTGCTGGCCGCCCTGGAGCAGAGCGCGCCTCCGCAGCAGGCGATGCACGAGGCGATCGTCGCCGCCTCGTACGCGGTCAACGCCCTTGCCCAGGAGCCCGAGACGGCCCGCGAGCACGCCCCGCACCAGAACGCGCCGGCCTGCACCCTGGTCGGCGCGATCGTCACCGCGAGCCTGCTGGTCGTCGGCTGGGTGGGCGACAGCCGCGCCTATTGGGTACCGGTGGACCGGAGTTCACCCCCGGCCCGGCTCACCGAGGACGACTCGTGGGCCGCGCAGATGGTCTCCGCGGGCCTGATGAGCGAGGCGGAGGCGTACGCCGACGAGCGGGCGCACGCGATCACCGGCTGGCTCGGCGCGGACGCGTACGAACTGGAGCCGCACACCGCCGCGTTCAAGCCGGACCGGCCCGGTGTGGTGGTGGTGTGCACGGACGGACTGTGGAACTACGCGGAGTCGGCGGAGGAGATGGCCGAGGCCCTCCCGCTCGACGCCGCCGTACGCCCCCTGCACAGCGCCCGCGTTCTGGTCGGCCACGCCCTGGACGGCGGGGGCCACGACAACGTAACAGTGGCCGTCGTACCGTTCCCCGCACCGGCGCAGGGGGCAGTATCCGGCTGAGGCCACGCACACGGGGGGCCCAGGACCGATGGGGACCGGTCCACTTAACGTCATCACCCCCTTGTACGGGGGTTCTTGAGGGGGATCAGAAGAGGCATGGCCAATTTCTCCAAGCCCGACGCGCCGCAGTTCGCTGTGGACGTCTACCAGAACGAGTATCTGCCCGAGGGCGGTCGAGAGGTCAGCGCGATCGTCACGGTCACCTCGACCGGCGGCGGCACCATCGGAAGAGCGGTCGCCGCACCCCATCTGTACTCGACCGCCACGGGCCCGGACGCCGCCGTCGCGATCATGGTCGACTGCTCGGGGTCGATGGACTATCCGCCGACCAAGATGCGCAACGCCCGGGACGCCACCGCCGCCGCGATCGACACCCTGCGCGACGGTGTGCACTTCGCGGTGATCGGCGGCACCCATGTCGCCAAGGAGGTCTACCCCGGCAACGGCAGGCTGGCGGTCGCCGACGCCGCCACCCGGGCGGGGGCCAAGCAGGCGCTGCGCAAGCTGAGCGCGGGCGGCGGCACGGCGATCGGCACCTGGCTCCGGCTCGCGGACCGACTGCTCTCCTCGGCGGAGGTCTCCATCCGGCACGGCATCCTGCTCACCGACGGCCGCAACGAGCACGAGGCACCGGAGGATCTGCAGGCGGCCCTGGACTCCTGCTCCGGACAGTTCACCTGTGACGCCCGCGGTGTCGGCACCGACTGGAAAGTGAAAGAGGTCACAGGCATCGCCTCCGCCCTGCTCGGTACGGCGGACATCGTGGCCGACCCGGCCGGCCTCGCCGACGACTTCACGCGGATGATGGAGACCGCGATGGGCAAGGAGGTCGCGGACGTGGCGCTGCGGCTGTGGACCCCGGTCGGCACCGCCATCAAGTTCGTCAAGCAAGTCGCGCCCGCCGTGGAGGAGTTGTCCGACCGCCGGACCGAGGCAGGACCGCGCGCCGGCGACTACCCCACCGGTTCCTGGGGCGACGAGTCCCGCGACTACCACGTCTGCGTCGAGGTGCCCGCCGCCGCCATCGGGCAGGAGATGCTCGCCGCCCGGATCTCACTGGTGGTGCCGCAGGCCGACGGGGGTTTCCGGAACCTGGGCGCGCAGGGGCTGGTGCGGGCGGTGTGGACCGACGACATGGCCGCGTCGACCTCCATCAACCCGCAGGTCGCGCACTACACCGGCCAGGCCGAACTGGCACAAGTCATTCAACAGGGGCTGGATCTTCGTAAATCGGGCGATGTCGACGGAGCGACGGCCAAACTGGGACGGGCCGTTCAGCTCGCCAGCGCCTCCGGGAACGCGGATACTGCGAAACTGCTTGCGAAGGTGGTGGACGTGGTCGACGCCGCGGCGGGTACTGTGCGACTGAAGGCGAAGGTCGCGGAAGCCGACGAGATGACGCTCGAAACACGGTCCACAAAGACTGTTCGTGTAAAGAAGTGACCTAGCACCACGCGAGAGCCCGGCCCCTGACGCGGGTCGGAGAAACCCGGTCATGACGACCGGAAAAGGAGAGGGGGACGCGCCGACATGCCGACCTGCCCGAACGGACACCAGTCGGGATCCGACGACTGGTGCGAGGTCTGCGGTCACCGCATGGCCGGTGCCGTGCCCCCGCCCCCTCCCCCGCCCCCCGGCGGCTACGGCTACCCCGGTCAGGGCCAGGCCGGCGGACGCCCGCCGCTGTCGCCCATGCAGGACCACGAGCCGGAACTCTGCCCGCAGTGCCGCACGCCCCGCGAGGGCGGCGCACCGTTCTGCGAGGAGTGCCGGTGGAACTTCCTGACGAACACGGCCACCTCGTACACCCCGGCCGCCCCGCGCCTGCCTGCCCCGGGCCCGAGCCCGGCCGCCCGCTTCCAGCAGCCGCCCGGCCCGTCGTACGCCGGCGGTGACTCCTACGACTACCAGGGCTCGCGCCCCTCGCAGATGAACCGGCCCGCCGAGCCGCTCCAGCCCTTCGGCAACGACCCCTCCGGCCGCGGCGGCCCGGGCCAACAGAACCAGGGCCAGAACCAGAGCCAGAACCAGGACCAGGGCTTCGGCGGCGCACGCCAGCTTCCGGGCCAGGGCCAGCCCGGCGCCTTCGGCGGCGAACGCCAGGGCCAGGGTCCGCCCAACGCCTTCGGCAACGACCCCTTCGGCGGCAACCGCCAAGGACAGGGCCCTGGACAGGGTCAAGGCCAAGGTCAAGGCCAAGGTCAGGGCCAGGGCGGCCCGGGTGGACCCGGTCCCTTCGGGGGCGAGCGTCAGGGGCAGCCCGGCGGTCCGGGTGGCTACGGCGGCGAGCGTCAGGGCCAGCCCGGCGGTCCGAGTCCCTTCGGCGGCGAACGGCAGGGGCAACCCGGCGGTCCCGGCGGTCCCGGCGGCTTCGGGAGCGAACGCCAAGGACAGCCCGGTGGATCCGGCGGTCCCGGTGGACCCGGTGCCTTCGGCGGCGAACGCCAGGGGCAGCCCGGCGGCTTCGGAGGCGGCGAACGGCAGGGCCCCCCGCACCCGTTCGGCAACGACCCCGCCAGATCCGGCCCCCAGAACGGTCCCTCCCCCTTCGGCCCCGACCCCTCGCGGCAGATCCCGCCGGGAACGCCCGGCCCCCCGACCAACGCGGGCCCCGGCGGCACCGCGGGCGGACCGCAGGCGTTCCAGCAGGCCGGGCTGTCCGCGCCCGCCTTCCCGCAGGAGACCGGCCGTCCGCAGCAGGGCGGCCCCGCCTTCGGCGGCGGTGAGGACGACTGGGTGATCCCTCCGCCGACCTCCGGCAGCCCGGGCGGTCCCGGCGCCCCCCAGCAGGGCGGTGGCTACGGCTACCCGCAGCCCGGTCGGACCCAGGCCCCGCCCGGCCGGCAGTTCCAGCAGCAGCCGACGACCTGGACGGCCACGATCGGCCCCGACCGCGACTACTTCCTGGCGATGATGCAGCGTTCAGGGCCGGAGGCCGCGGGCCTCAACCTGCCCGCGTACTCCCCCGAGCAGCAGCGCACCCTCACCGGCAACCAGATCACCATCGGCCGCCGCCGCCACTCCACCGGCGAGTCCCCCGACGTGGACCTGTCGGTGCCGCCGGAGGACCCGGGCGTCTCGCACCAGCACGCGGTACTGGTCCAGCAGCCCGACGGCAGCTGGGCGGTCGTCGACCAGAACTCGACGAACGGTACGACGGTCAACGGCGGCGAGGAGCCGATCCAGCCCTTCGTGCCGGTGCCCTTGCAGGACGGGGACCGGGTGCACGTCGGCGCCTGGACGACGATCACGGTCCGCCGCGGCTGACCCGACGCGTCACGGGAGGGGCCAGACGTACGGCCCCTCCGGGTCGTCCAGCCACGCCCAGGTGCGCCCGGCGGCGACCGTCACGCCGAAGCGCTCCCGTGCGGGCCGGTGCTCGCGCTCCCACACCGTGTACGCCTCCTGTGGGCCGAGGGCCGTCGCGGTGAGCGCGAGCAGGAAGCGGAAGAGTTCGTGATCGCCGGTGCTCCGGGGCAGGGTGCCGAGGCGGCCGGTCTCCGGCTCGGGTCTGCTGCCGCCGCGGGACGGCACGAAGTAGGCGGGCGTGTGCAGGAACCTGCCCTCGCCGTGCCGCGCGTCCCGCACGGTCAGCGCGATCAGGCCGGTGGCGAGCGGGGCGAGGATGCGGGCGCCCGCACGGCACTGGGCGAGCCAGGCGGACGGGACCGTCGACAGGGCGCAGGTCGCGATGATCCGGTCGTAGGGGGCGTTGCCGGGGACGCCGCGAGCTCCGTCGCCGGTGACGACGGCCGGGCGGTACCCGGCCTCGGCGAGGTGCCGGCGCGCGGACTCGGTGATCTCCGGGTCCAGGTCGACGGTGGTGACCCGGCCGTCGCCGAGCCGGTGGGCGAGCAGGGCCGCGTTGTATCCGGTGCCCGCGCCGATCTCCAGCACCCGGTCGCCGTCCGCGGGCCGCAGTTCCGCAAGCATCCGCGCCATCAGCGAAGGCTGGCTGCTGGAGGAGAGCAGTTCGCCGTCGCGCAGCCGGGTGGCCAGCGGGATGTCGGTGTAGACCCCGAGCAGCCAGCGCTCGCACTCCCGCGGGTCGGGGCTCTGGCCCCACAGCCGCTCGTGGCCGCCGCCCGGAAGACCGACGTAGTAGTACGGCACGAACAGCTGCCGCGGCACCGCCTCGAACGCCTCCCGCCAGCGGGGGTCCGCGTCCCACGCCCCGCTCGCGTCGATCTCGCGCACCAGCGCCGCCCGCGCCGAGGCGGCGAGACCGTCTGGTTCCCTGCCGGAAGCGTGCCCGCCCATGGCTCCACTGTCCCGCGCGACGGCCCACCCGGCGAGCGGCCCGGCAGCCCCGGCGGCTCCGCCGGACCGTGACCGGCCGGAAGGGTCCTAAGCCTTGAGTCCTGGGCCACCCGGTCTGAGACCATGGGGGACGTGAAAGAGATTCGGCGCGGCACGCTTCAGGAGCAGACCTTCTACGAGCAGGTCGGCGGGGAGGAAACCTTCCGCCGCCTCGTCCACCGCTTCTACGCGGGTGTCGCCGAGGACCCGCTGCTGAAGCCGATGTACCCGGAGGAGGACCTGGGCCCGGCCGAGGAGCGGCTGACGCTCTTCCTGATCCAGTACTGGGGCGGCCCGACGACGTACAGCGACAACCGCGGCCACCCCCGGCTGCGGATGCGGCACGCTCCCTTCACCGTCGACCGCGCCGCCCACGACGCCTGGCTGAAGCACATGCGGGTCGCCGTCGACGAACTCGGCCTCTCCGAGGAGCACGAGCAGACGCTCTGGAACTACCTGACGTACGCCGCCGCCTCGATGGTGAACACGACCGGCTGAACACGACGGGCTGAACACGACGGGTCGAAGGCTGCCCACTGCAGGTCACCTTCAGGTCACGCGAGGTCGGGGGTGGCCGGCCACCATATCGGCGTACAGCGACGGCAGTTGGGTGGGGTCGGACGGCCGGCAGTCGCGGCCGGTGTCAGCGCACGCTGACGGCCAGAGAGCCAAGTCCCGCCCTGCGTACGGCGATCGAACCGTAGGGGGTGCGCAACCGCAGCCACGCGCCCGAGGCGAAGAGCTCCGACTCCCCGCCGGGGCGCAGAAACCCGAACGACTGCGCCGCGTGCACGACCCGGACCGGGAGCGGGGTGGCGGCGACCGTGCGGGACCAGATCTCCCGGCCGATCCGGTCGAGTTCGGCGCGCGTGCGGCCCTCGGGGGTCAACTCCTGCGTACGGGAACGGAATTCGGCGACGGCGGCGGAGACCATCGCGCGCAGGGCGTCGAACCCCGGCAGGCCGGCCTCCGGCGACCAGCCGCCACGGGGCGGCAGCACGCCGGCCCACGAGGGTCCGGTCACAGCGGCCGGTACCGCGGCCGTCGCCGCCCTCTCGTCCAGCGTTTCCAGCAACTCCCCGGCGGAGACGGTCACATCGAGCGTGGCGTCGAGGCCGTTCTCGTACGGCTTGGCGAGGCGCACCGCGCGGATGGCGAGCACCTCGAAGGAGGGCGGGCGTCCGAAGACGGCGAGCGCCGTGCCCGCCGCCTGGAGCCGGACCGCCGCGCCACGGTCGTAGTGGAGCAGCCGCGAGAGGAAGGCCGCGAGGTCCGCCGCCTCCCCCTCGTCGGCGAGATGGAGGACCGTCATGCGGCGACGGCCTCCTCCTCGGCGTCGTCCCGGTACTCCTCCAGGAACTCGCGCTCCTCGGCGGTGATCCGGCGCGGGCGCTGGGCCGCGAAGTCGAACGGCACGACCACCGTGCAGGCCCGGACGTAGACCTGGTCGCCGTCCTTCACCTCGTAGGTGATGGTGAAGGACGCCGCCCTGATCTCCGTGACCCACAGCTCGACGTCGACCGGCGTGTGCCGGTGGACCAACTGCCGTTTGTAGTCGATCTCATGGCGTGCCACCACGGACCCCTGCTTGAACTCCTTCTCCGGGCGGTGCAGGAAGTCGATACGGGCTTCCTCCAGGTACCGGAGGAAGACCACGTTGTTGACGTGGCCGTACGCGTCCATGTCCGCCCAGCGCAGCGGGCAGCGGTAGATGTGCCGCAAGATCGATCAGCCCCGGGTCAGCTTCTTGTAGGTCGCGCGGTGCGGGCGCCCCGCGTCCGGGCCGAGCCGCTCGACCTTGTTCTTCTCGTACGAGTCGAAGTTGCCCTCGAACCAGAACCACTTGGACTCGCCCTCGTAGGCGAGGATGTGGGTGGCGACCCGGTCCAGGAACCACCGGTCGTGGGAGACGACCACGGCGCAGCCGGGGAACTCCAGCAGCGCGTTCTCCAGGCTCGACAGGGTCTCGACGTCGAGGTCGTTGGTCGGTTCGTCGAGGAGCAGCAGGTTGCCGCCCTGCTTGAGGGTGAGCGCGAGGTTGAGGCGGTTGCGCTCACCGCCGGAGAGGACGCCGGCCGGCTTCTGCTGGTCGGGGCCCTTGAAGCCGAACGCGGAGACATAGGCCCGCGAGGGCATCTCGACCTGGCCGACGTTGATGTAGTCGAGCTCGTCGGAGACGACGGCCCACAGCGTCTTCTTGGGGTCGATGTTCTCGCGGCTCTGGTCGACGTAGCTGATCTTGACGGTCTCACCGACCTTGATGGAACCGGAGTCCGGCTCCTCCAGGCCCTGGATCATCTTGAACAGGGTCGTCTTGCCTGCGCCGTTCGGGCCGATCACGCCGACGATGCCGTTGCGCGGGAGCGTGAAGGAGAGGTCGTCGATGAGGACCTTGTCACCGAAGGCCTTGCCGAGGTTGTTGACCTCGACGACGACACTGCCGAGGCGCGGGCCCGGCGGGATCTGGATCTCCTCGAAGTCCAGCTTCCGCATCTTGTCGGCCTCGGCGGCCATCTCCTCGTACCGCGCGAGGCGCGCCTTGGACTTGGCCTGGCGCCCCTTGGCGTTGGACCGCACCCAGTCGAGCTCCTCCTTCAGACGCTTCTGCCGCTTGGCGTCCTTCGCACCCTCGACCTTGAGGCGGGTGGCCTTGGTCTCCAGGTACTTGGAGTAGTTGCCCTCGTAGCCGTGCAGACGGCCGCGGTCGACCTCGCAGATCCAGCCGGCCACGTTGTCCAGGAAGTACCGGTCGTGGGTGACGGCCACGACGGTGCCCTCGTACTTGGCGAGGTGCTGCTCCAGCCAGTTCACCGACTCGGCGTCGAGGTGGTTGGTGGGCTCGTCGAGGAGCAGCAGGTCGGGCGCCTCCAGCAGGAGCTTGCAGAGCGCGACCCGGCGCTTCTCACCACCGGAGAGGTTGGCGACGGGCCAGTCGCCGGGCGGGCAGCCCAGCGCGTCCATGGCCTGCTCCAGCTGGGCGTCGAGGTCCCAGGCGTTGGAGTGGTCCAGGTCCTCCTGGAGCTTGCCCATCTCGTCGAGCAGCGCGTCCGAGTAGTCGGTCGCCATCAGCTCGGCGATCTCGTTGAAGCGGTCGAGCTTGCCCTTGATCTCGGAGACGCCCTCCTGGACGTTCTCCAGGACGGTCTTCCCCTCGCTCAGCGGCGGCTCCTGGAGCAGGATGCCGACGGTGTAACCGGGAGACAGGAACGCGTCACCGTTCGACGGCTGCTCCAGCCCGGCCATGATCTTGAGGACGGTGGACTTACCGGCGCCGTTCGGGCCGACGACGCCGATCTTCGCACCCGGGAGGAAGCTCAGGGTGACGTCGTCGAGGATCACCTTGTCGCCGTGCGCCTTGCGCGCCTTGCGCATGGTGTAAATGAACTCAGCCAAGAGAAACCGTCCGGCAGCTTGAAATCTGGCAGTGGGCAGATACACCCCATCTTGCCTGAGGTCCAGGCTTGGGTGGTAACCCGTTTGGTCGGACCCCGCTGACCTGGGGTTTCGGGGTTGACGACTACGGCACGTCTGCCGTCGGCTGCGTAACGCGGTACGGCCTGTGGCCTTGGTCTGCGGTTCGTGACATGTCCGGCTCCGATGGCTGATCGGTGGGAGGGCGGTTCCACTGAGCCGGGTGGCGTGGCCCGGGACGGATGTGGCGCGGGGGAACGGTTCGGTGCTCCTGCGCGTCCTCCCCCTCCAGGACGCGGTGGTCGTGTTCCGAGGAGGGGAGGCCGGGTGGAGGCGGGGGACGGATTCGCCAAGTGGGTGCGGCGGTTCGAGGAGGAACGGGAGCGGCGGGGCGCGCTGGCGGATCCCGGGTGGGGGCGAGGTGCGGTGCTTCATCCGGCGGTGTGGGCGAGTCTCCAGCGGTTCCAGGTCGGGGAGGACGGTGACGGGGCGAACCTGGTCGGCAAGGCGGACGCCGCCGGTGACCCCGACTACGCGCGGGCGGTCCGGCTCTTCGTCGCCGAGGAGCAGAACCACGCCCGTCTCCTCGCCCGGCTGCTGGCCGCGGGCGGCATGCCGACGCTGAACGGCCACTGGAGCGACACGGTCTTCGTCCGGCTACGGCGCCTCATGGGCCTGCGCATGGAGCTGCTGGTCCTGACGATCGCCGAGGTGGTGGCCCTGCGCTACTACCGGGCCGTGCGCGACGGCACCCCCGACCCGCTCACCTCGGAGGTGGCTGCCCGGATCCTGTCCGACGAGGAGCGCCACGTCCCGTTCCACTGCGAGCGGCTGCACGCCTCCCTGGCCGAGCTGCCCCGCCCGTGCCGCCGCCCGGTGATGACGCTGTGGCGACTCCTGCTGCTCGCGGTCACTCTCGTCGTCGCGGCCGACCACGGCCCCGCCCTACGCCAACTCGGCCTCGGACGGCTGCGTTTGGTGGCCGATGTCGTGGCGTCGGCCGGCGCGGTGGTCGCCGCGGTGTCGGCACCCCGGCCGGACGCGTGGACGAGCGGCCCCTGACACCCGGTCCGACCGGTGGCCACGCCCCCAAGTCGGTCTCGCTCAGCCCTGGTTGGGCTTGCGGTCGCGGAGCAGTACCAGGGCGGTGGCGCCGATCGCGACCAGGCCGATGGCGACGACCATGATCATCGGGGTGATGGCAGAGCCACCGGTGTCGGCGAGGTTGGTGTCGGTTGCGGTGCCGCCGACCGTCGCGGGGCTCGGTTCGCTGAGGAGCTGGGTCGTGTCACCGCCCGCGTCACCCTGGGTCCGGCAGTCGAGCACCCCCGCGAACCTCTTCTCGGAGCCGTTCGGCGCCGTGAGCGTGAAGTCGTACGCCTGGTCCTCCTGGAACGGGATCGTCACCGTCTCCGACGTGTGCGCGGCGATGCTCCGTTCGACCCCCATCAGCGCGAAGGGGTACGGCTCGTCGCCCTTGTTGGCCACCGCGATGTCCAGTCCGCTCCGGGCGCAGTCCTGGCGGGCGGACAGCGCCGGTATCGCGCCGTCGTCCGCCCAGTCCGCGCTCGCGGTCGCGGAGACCGTCGACTCGCTGGAACCGGCGAGGATCTGGGTCTGGCTGCGGCTTTCGGAGGTGAAGGCGCGGCCGACGGGCACGGTGGTCGAGGCCTGCACGGTCAGCCCGGCCGACCCGGCAGGCGCGTCCTTGGGCACCTCGAAGAACACCTGTCCGCCGTCGGCCGCGGAGGTGACCGCCTTGCCGTTCTTGTCGACGATCCGCACCCCGCTCGTGGCCGCGTCCGCCGGCGGGGTCACGGTGACCCCGCTCGCGTTGGTGTGCACGGTCACCGGTCCGAGCCGCTCACCGGGACGCCCGGAGACCGCGGGCGGGTCGAGGGTGAGCGAGGCCGACGGCTCCGCCGTGTCACGCGCGTTCTTCAGCAGATAGTCCGCGAGCTTCTCGGCCTGCGGGTCGACCGCGTCCACGTCTGCCCCGTCCGAGTAGCGCCAGATCGCCACCTGGGTGCCGGCCGCCGCGTCCTGCTCGGTCAGGCCCCGGGCCCCCGCCTTCGCGGCGAGCGTCGCGAGGTCGTTGACCTGCGGGTAGGAGTTCTGGAGTATCCAACGGATCTTCCCCGCGCTCTTGTTGGCGCCCAACGAGGTGCCGCTCCAGGCGGTCTCGTGGTACTTGGCGTCCCGCTGGGTGGGGTTGTGCAGATCGACGCAGTACGTCTGCAGCATCCCGCCGCCGTCCACCGACATCTCGAAGAGTCCCGCCGACACCTGCGCGTCACCGCTCTTCTGGTGGATCACGGCCTCGCCGTACGTCTTGAGGCCGCCTATGGTCGCCGTCGCCCCGCCCTGGACCTGCGGGGCCTCGTCGGCGGCGGCGGGGCCGGCGCCGGCCAGCAGGCTCACGGCGACGAATCCGGACACCAGCGTCGCGGCGGCGAGGCGGGCCGCCCCTCGCCCGCGTACGGACAGCGCTGAGAACGCAGAAACCACGGAATTCCCTTTCGAGCAAGACCCGTTGAAGTGGGGGGAACGGTCCCACCGGCTGAAACTGAAGCCCCGACAGCTATGCCCGGCATCCTAGGTACCCGCGCGCGCCGCTCTTCCCTGAGAGGTCATCGGATAACCGATCCGACTCGGAATCGTTATCGCCAAGATCGCCCACGACCAACGGCTCATCGGCACACGCACGGGATCACATGGAGCGCATGCGCCGATAAGCCGCGATCAGCCCGACTGCCCACATTCCCCGGCCACCGGCCAGGATGCGCCAAGTAGGCGCGCGGCCAACCCAGTTGAGTCGAGTGGAGCCGCGTCGCGTCGCGTCGGAGCGACCGAGTCACATGGCGGCCACGGGCTCCGCCTGTTCCAGGTGCGGGGCCGTGTCGTCGGCCGGTGTCTCCCAATCCGGCTCGGGGCGCGGTGGCGAGGACGCCGACTCCGGTTTGCCGGCCCGCCGGAAGGCGGAGGTGCCTCGGCTGAGGTCATGGCCGATCGCCACCGCGTCGATGTCCGCCGAGGCCCGACTCTGCTGTCCCTCGCGCGCTTCCGTCCGTACCTTCAACCGTCCCTGTACGACGACGGGGTCGCCGACCGACAGCGAGGCGGCGGCGTTCGCGGCGAGCTGCCGGTTGGCCCACACCGTGAAGAAGTTGGTGTGCCCGTCCGCCCAGGTGCTCTTCTCCCGGTCCCAGTAACGCGAGGTCACCGCCAACCGGAACCGCGCCGACGGCCCCGCCGCCAGCTCCCGGTACGCCGGTGGCGTCGCCACGTTCCCCACCACACAGACCATCGTCTCGTTCATCGCAGACCCCTCCCTCACCCGTGCACCAAGCACCGGGCGGAAACGCGTACGGGCCCGTCCCGTACGACCGAGGCCAGACTGCCTCGGCCGGGCCGAGCCCGCCGCGCGCTGTGCACCAACGCCCACCTGTGGAGAACTTAGGCACCCGGACGAGCGAACCGCGCCCGACCGCCAACCGGTCACTGGCCACCGGTCACCCGTCCCCCGGCCCGCCCGTCCACCGGTTTGCCCGCCACCGGTTCACCCGGCGGCGACCCCCGCCCCCCTGACCCTGGCGTACTGCTCCCGCACCTCCCGGTACCGCAGCAACTCCGCCGCCACCGGGTCCAATACCCGTGCCCGACCGCAGCCGGAGGCCGCCTCGCGCAACCCGCGTTCCGCGTCGTGGCCGTATCTGCGGGCGGGTCCGCGCGCCGCCATCCGGCAGCTCCACTCGACGAGAGGACCGCCGATGATGCCGGCCACCATCAGCAGCACCGGCACCCCGAGGTTCGGCGCCATGAAGCCGGTGATCTGGCCCAACAGCCATGCCCCGCCGATGACTTGGAGGATCGTCATGGACGCCTGGGCCAGCACGGCCGCCGGCCACCAGCCGGGGCGCGGCGGCCGGCCCGAGGGCAGTCCGGCGTGCGCAGCCAGCCCGTCCAGCGCCTCGGGCAGCCCCTGCGCGCCACGTACGGCCGCCTCGCGCACCGCCTGCGCCCAGGGCGCCGGCAGTCCGGTCGAGGCGCGGTCGGCCACCGTCCGTACCGCCTGTTCGACGCGTTGGCGGGCGGTGGCCTCCTCGTCCGGCTGCGCGCGCAGGGGCAGCCGGCCGGTGGGAGGCTCGCGCCGCTCGTTGTACCAGCGCCACAGCCGCAACCAGGGGGTGCCGCAGGCCTTGTTGGCGTTGCGCAGCCAGGCGCGTTCGGCCGCCTCGCCCGCCGCGGTGGCGCCCACCGCGTCCGCGAGCCGGGCGGCGAACTCGTCCCGGGCCTCCTCGCTGAGTCCGGTGCGCCGGCCGGTGGCGTAGACGGGCCGCAGTTGCCGTGCGGCGGCGTTCACATCGGCGGCGATCCGGCGGGCGGCGGCCCCGCGCTCGGCGACGAACTGGCCGAGCATCTCGCGCAGTTCGGCGATGCCGTCACCGGTGAGCGCGGACAGGGCGAGCACGCTCGCACCGGGTTCGCCGTACTCCCCCAGGGCGATCCCGTCCTCGTCCAGGAGCCGCCGCAGATCGTCGAGGACCTGGTCGGCGGCGTCCCCGGGCAGCCGGTCGATCTGGTTGAGGACGACGAACATGACCTCGGCGTGACCCGCCATGGGCCGCAGGTAACGCTCATGCAGGATCGCGTCGGCGTACTTCTCCGGGTCCACGACCCAGATGACCGCGTCGACGAGCGCCAGTACCCGGTCCACCTGTTCGCGGTGCTGTACGGCGGCCGAGTCGTGGTCGGGCAGGTCGATCAGGACGAGCCCGCGCAGCTGTGCCTCCGCCTCGGCGCTCTGCAGGGGGCGCCGGCGCAGCCGTCCCGGAATGCCGAGCCGGTCGATGAGGGTCGCCGCACCGTCACTCCAGCTGCACGCGATGGGCGCGGAGGTGGTGGGGCGTCGTACGCCCGTCTCCGAAATGGCCACGCCGGCAAGCGCGTTGAACAGCTGCGACTTTCCGCTGCCGGTGGCGCCGGCGACGGCGACGACGGTGTGCTCCCCGGAGAGCCGCCGGCGGGCGGCCGCCTCGTCGAGCACCCGGGCGGCCTCCGAGAGGGTCCCGCTGTCGAGCCGGGTCCTGGAGAGGCCCACCAGTTCACGCAGCGCGTCCAGGCGCGACCGCAGGGGCCCGTCGTAGGCCAGGGGTGCCGGGGCGGCCTGTACGAACTTCCGGGTCTCCACGACGACGGGAGGCTGCTCCGCCCCGGTGCTCTCGTTCACCCGCCGCGCGATCAGCCCGTCGTCCCAGGCGTCCGAGGACTCCGTACGGTCGGAGTGACCGGAGTGACCGGAGGGACCGGAGGGACCGGAGGGACCGGAGGGATCGTCGCCGTCCGAGCGGTCCTTGCGGCCGGAACGGCGGCCTGGTCGGTCCGTACGGCCCGAGGAGGAGTCGGCGTCCCGCACGCGCGCGTGGGCGTCCGCGTGGTCGGCGTGGGGATCGTGATCGTCCCGCTCCGGGGCGCTGTCGGCGGCGGGCTCCTTCTCTTGATGCGCGCGCACCGGGACGGCCACGGCCTGTCCGGCGACGTCCTCCCGGGGGGACCCTTTTTCGGCGTACGCGTCCTCGGCGTGCTCGTCCTCGACAGACACGTCCTTGCCGTCCTCGCCCTTGGAGTCCACGTCCTCACCGACTCCGTCCCTGCACACCTCGTCCTTCGAAACCCCGTCCCCGGAGTGGTCGACACGGTCAGGGGGGTCGGAGTAACCGGCTTGCTGGGGACGGTCGGAGTGGCCGGAGAAAGCGATGTGCCGGGATTGGTCTGGGTGATCCGATGGGTCGGAGTGATCGGCTTGTTCCGTGTGGTCCTGGTCAGTGACGGCGGTCACCGGTCACCTCTCCTTCTGCAGTACGGACAGCGCGGCGATGAGTTCGGCCTGGGGTTCGGGGTGCACGTCGAGCGCGTCGAGCGGGGCGAGCCGACGCTCGCGCTCGGTGTGCATGACCCGGTCCAGGTGGTCGTTGAGCAGTCGTCCGCCCCGGTCGCGCAGGCGCAGGGCGCCGTGCGCGCCGAGCCGTTCGGCGATGCCCTCGCCGGCGGAGCGGGACCGGCGACCGCCCAGCAGGACGGTGGCGGCCAGCGCGGCGACCATCTCGGGATCGGGCGCGACGCTCCGGTCGAGGGCGCGTACCTCCTCCTCGGCGTACTCCTCCAGCTCGCGCCGCCACCGCCGTACGGCCATCCCGATGCGGTGTTCCGCGCTCTCCAGCGCGGGATCGCGGTGGGTGAGGCCGGGGGCGCCCGCCGCGGGCTCCCGGCGCCAGGCCTCGTCGACGCGTTCGTCGGCGGCCGTGACGGCACAGAGCAGGAGCGCGGCGAGGCTTTCGGCGAGGGCGTCGAGCAGTTCGCCGGCGGTGCAGTCGAGCGGGAAGGCGCGCCAGCGTTTCAGGGCGTCCCCGGCGAGCACGGCACCGGCCTGCAACCGCCCCCGCACGCGCGCGTGCTCGCTGTCGTACGCCCCGTCGACGGCGGCGGTGAGCCGCAGGGCCGCCGCGTACTGGGCCGCGGCGGCGCCGGCCAGTTCGGGCATCCGGGAGGTGAGGGAGTCGAGGACGCCGTAGGCGGTGCGGGCCATCGTGTCCTGCCGGGCCGCCGGGTCCTGGGCCTGGTGCACGAGCCAGTTGCGCAGCGGCGCGACAGCGCTGGCCGGCAGCAGTCCGCCGCCCCAGGCCGACTCGGGCAGTTCGGGGACCGTGAACCGGGGTACGTCGCCGAGCCCGGCCTTGGTGAGGAGCGCGCCGTACCGCCGGGAGACCTCGGACACCACCTGGTGGGGCACCCGGTCGAGAACGGTGACCAGGGTGGCCTTGTGCTCTTTGGCGGTACGGAGCAGATGCCACGGCACGGCATCGGCGTAACGGGCGGCCGTGGTCACCATGACCCAGATGTCGGCGGCGCAGATGAGTTGGGCGGCGAGGATCCGGTTGTCGGCCAGCAGCGAGTCGATGTCGGGGGCGTCGAGGAGGGCGACGCCGCGCGGGAGGGTCTCGGCGGTCTCCACCCGCAGGACGCGCAGGTCGTCCTCGCCGGGCACCAGGAGGTCGTCGGCGGGGTCCTGCGGGGGCAGCCACACGCGCGTGAGGTCGGGCAGCACGCGCATCCCGCTGAACCAGTGATGGTCCTCCGGATGGCACACCAGGACAGGGGTCCGGGTGGTCGGCCGCAGCACTCCCGCCTCGCTGACCCGCCGCCCCACGAGGGAGTTGACGAGGGTCGACTTCCCGGCTCCGGTCGAGCCGCCCACGACGGCCAGCAACGGCGCTTCGGGTTGTCTCAGCCGGGGCACCAGGTAGTCGTCGAGCTGGGCGAGCAGTTCGTCGCGGTTGGCACGCGCGCGTGGCGCCCCCGCCAGGGGAAGCGGGAAGCGTGCGGCGGCGACACGGTCGCGCAGGGCGGAGAGTGCGTCGAGCAGCTGGGGCCGTACGTCCAAGGTCACCACATGCGAAGAATGCCCAATTTTGAGGGAATTCTGAAGCATATAGGCATGGGCATATAGGCATGTCTGCGTGCCGACAGAGCACATCGGACGGAAGGGATGACTGGGGCATGGGCGCAGTCCAGGCATAACGAGTGCACAACACCCGGTGCGTCGGGCACCAAAAGCGATGCACTATTCGTACCTGCCTGCGATTATCAGGACCGCTTCACCGAACCTCCACATTGAGCCACGGAGGTCAAGCAACAGGGACGAGGACCCGGGAGCCCTATCCTTGTCCCCGGCAACGTCACGGATTGGCCCGCATCCGGCCACCACGACCGAGGCCAACACACCCGGCCCCCGTAGCTCAGTGGATAGAGCAGGCGCCTTCTAAGCGCTTGGCCGCAGGTTCGAGTCCTGCCGGGGGCGCAGCTCCGCACTCCGCGTTTCCGCAGGCAGATGGGCCGTGTGGCCTACGAGTGCCCTCTCTCCGACTGCGCGCCGCACGCCGTACCGCGGAGTGCCCCCGACGCCCTCCGCGATCCGCGACGTGTCGCGCGGCGCCCGTTGCGGAGTTCGGCCGGAAATCGCGGGGCCGGCATCCCGCTCCCGGGAGGCGGCCTCCCCACAACTCACCCTTGACAGCGCGGAGTTGACCTGCTGTCCGCTTCGCGCGGCACGGATCCGTTCGCGCCGGTGGCGGTGGCGGCGTGGGTGTGGCTCAGCGGCCGGCCGCCGCTCGGCCCGTGCGCCGCTCCCCGTCCTCGACCACGCGGACCAAGGTGTCGACCAGTTCGTCGGCCGTGGTGTGCCACGTGTCCGGGGCGAGGTGGCCGCTGAACTCCATGCCGGCGATGCCGTGGGCGCCGGCCAGCAGCAGGGCGCCGTAGCGACCCGCGTTCTGTTCGCCCACGAGGGGGGTGACGACGGCCAGGAACTCGTCCTGGAAGCGTCCGGCCGCGCGGTCGGCGGCGGCCGGGTCGCCCGCCGGTCCGCAGAGTTGACGCCGGACCCGGTCGAACCCCTCACCGCGTTGCCCGGGGCCGGGTCCGCGCCGCCGGAACAGGAGTTGGTACAGGTGCGGCTGGTCCTGACCGACGCGGACCAGGGCGCGGAGGGCGCGGCGCAGTCTCTCCGAGTCCGCCAGGGCGGGGTCGGTCCGCAGGGCGTGCACCTGGTCGCCGATCCGTTCCCAGTTCTCGGCCGCGACGGCGGTCAGCAGGCTGTCCTTGTCCGCGAAGTGGCGGTACGGCGCTCCCCGGGTGACGCCCGCCCGCGCGCCCACCTCCCGCACGGTGACCGCTTCGGGGCCGCCGAGGTCGAGGAGCTCGGCGGCGGCGTCGAGCAGGGCGCGGCGGGTGAGGGCGGCGGACTCGGCACGGGTGACCATGGCGCCCATCATACAGTTGACAGTGTCATCTGAACCGGTAGCGTAGGCAAGGTGACAACGTCATCTGAAACTCAGAAACTCATCGTCGTGACCGGGGCCTCCACCGGCCTGGGCGCGGCAGCCGCCCGTGAACTGGCCCGCCGCGGCTTCCACGTCCTGGCCGGCGTACGACGCGACCGGGACGCCGACGCCATCCGGTCGGCCGGCATCGAGCCGGTCATCCTCGACATCACCGAGCCCACGCAGGTGGAGGCGCTCGCGGCCCGGATCGCCGACGACCCGCGGGCGCTGCACGCGCTCGTCAACAACGCGGGCGTCCAGGTGAACGCCCCGGTCGAGGTCCTGCCGATGGCGGAGTGGCGGCGGGTCTTCGAGATCAACCTGTTCGGTCACATCGCCGTCACCCAGGCGCTCCTGCCCGCGCTGCTGCGCGGCAGGGGGCGCGTGATCAACATCAGCTCGATCGGCGGCAGGATCGCCATGCCGACCTACGGCGCGTACGCCGGCGCGAAGTTCGCCCTGGAGGCGGTCAGCGACTCGCTCCGCCGGGAGGTCGCGCCGCTGGGCGTACAGGTGGTCGTGGTCCAGCCCGGCGGCGTCCGCACGGAGATGGCCGGCCGCGGCATCGAGACGGCGAACCGCCTGGCCGCCGGGATGACGCCGGAGCAGGACGAGCGTTACGGCGACCTGGTGCAGGCGATCAACACGCTGATGGCCTCGGGCACCGCGGCGGGCCTGACCGCCGACGCCGCCGCCCAGGTCGTCGCGGAGGCTGTGACGGCCCGCCGGCCGCGCACCCGCTACACCGCCGGCCGCGATGCCACCGTGCTCGTCCGCCTGAGCAGGATCCTGTCCGACCGCGTGCTCGACCGCGTCAGCGCCGCCAACCTCCGCCGCCACTACCCGAAGGACACCGGGGGCCGACAGGGGCCCCGCGCACAGCTCCGCCCCCAGTGACGCGGCCACCGGTGCGGTGCGGACGTACCGTCACGGTGCTGGCGTCGGTGTCGTGGAGGTCGTACTTGGGGTGAATGTCGACGCTCCCCTTGCAGCCCTCCACGGTGACGACCTTTTTGAGAAGGTCACCGCCAGCGCGTACGGCGTGCCGGCCCGTGGCGGTGGCGGGCGCGGTGAAGGGGGACCTGCCCACGGCGGGGGCGGAGGAGGCGGCGAGCTGCCAGGGGCGCGCGGCGGAAAGATGCAGAGAACCGGCCGGGGCCGGACTCTGACACGAGCTGAGACGTGCCAGGCCGGGGCAGGGTTGTACGGTGATCCGCGCCGCCGGGGTCTGACCGGCCCACTCTGTCGAAGGGGAGACCCGCATGCGTCTGCGCTGTGCCGTACTGGACGACTTCCAGGGGGCGGCGGTCGAGGCCGCCGACTGGGGCGCGGTCGCGGACGACGTGGAAGTCGCCTTCTTCGACCGGCACTTCGACGGGGAGGACGCGCTGGCCGAGGCCCTCACCGGCTTCGACATCATCGTCACCCTACGCGAACGCGTCGCCTTTCCAGGCACGTTGCTCGCCCGGCTGCCCCGGCTGCGGCTGCTCGTCGCCTCCGGGATGCGCAACAGCGTCATCGACTATCCGGCCGCCGAGGCGCACGGCGTCACCGTCTGCGGTACGGCCAGTTCGGCGGCCCCGCCCGTCGAGTTGACATGGGCGCTGCTGCTCGCTCTGGCCCGGGGGATCGTAGAGGAAAGCAACTCGCTGCGCACGGGCGGCCGTTGGCAGAGGACGGTCGGTGCGGACCTGTACGGCCGCCGGCTCGGTCTCCTCGGGCTCGGCAAGATCGGCGGGCGGGTCGCCGGGATCGGGCTCGCCTTCGGCATGCGGGTCAGCGCCTGGAGCCAGAACCTCAGCGCCGAGCGCGCGGGCGAGGTGGGCGTGGAACTCGCCGCCTCCAAGGAGGAACTCCTCGCCCAGAGCGACTTCGTCTCGGTCCACCTCGCTCTCGGCGACCGCACCCGGGGACTCCTCGGCGCCCCCGAACTCGCCCTGCTCAAGCCGACCGCGTATCTGGTCAACACCTCGCGCGCGGCCATCGTCGACCAGGACGCCCTGCTCGCCGCTCTGCACGAGGGCCGCTTCGCGGGCGCGGGCGTGGACGTCTTCGACCTCGAACCACTGCCCGCCGACCACCCCATGCGCACCGCCCCGCGACTGCTGGCCACCCCCCACCTCGGCTATGTCTCGCGCGCCAACCTCGCGACGTACTACGGCGAGGCCGTCGAGAACATCCGGGCGTACCTGGCCGGTTCCCCCGTACGGCGGCTGCCGTGAAAGCGGTGGCTCAGGCGCCGGCGGCGGGTTCGGCAGGGCGCCGGTAGATTCCCGCGCTCCGGCGCAGGTGGTGCAGGTCCACCAGGTAGCGCCGGAGCGTCACATGGTCGACGTCCCCGTCCTCGCACCAGGCCCGCAGCTTCTCGTTTGACGGTCCGCCCCGGGTACTCGACGCCGGTCTCGAAGGTCCGCTCGGAGATGTGCCGCAGCACCACCTTCTTGCGGGTCCACGGCACGGGCAGCCGGACCAGCCGTCCGTCGCGGACGAAGGTGCGCAGGATCATGTCGGTCTGTTCGTCCCCGGTGAGCGTGGACGACGTGGCCGGTGGCCGCCCCCGCCGGGCGAGCCGCTTGAACAGGCCGTACTGGACGCTCAGTTCACCGTCGACCCCGCTCGTCACCACGCCCTGCTCCGCCAGCCGGCGCAACGCCACAGCTGCCTGACGGGAAGTCAGCGCCGCAGCCTCGGCGACCTGTTCGGAGGTCTTCGCCCCCAGCACCACCGCCGCGAAGGCCCGCACCCGGCTCTCCTCGGCGAACAGCCGGACCAGTCCGCCACCGTCGGTTCCGACGTCCGTGCCCGCCGTGCCGGCGTCCGTGCCCGCGCCCGTGTGGGTGGCTGCGAGGGCGGGCGCGGGGTCGGGCGGGTCCGTTTCCGGGTCCGTTTCGGGAGTCATGGGCGGAGGCTGGTTGAGCCTTCTCCGGCGGGCATCGGAATTTCCGTACCGGAATTTTCCATGGACGAACCCAAGGAAGCGCCGTTACCCGCAATGCGCCTGGGCGTTGAACGGGAAGTGCGGTCGCGGGTCACGCGGCCCCACTCACCCAATCAAAGGAGAACGTAATGTCTCGCATCGCGAAGGCGGCCGTCGTCGTCCTCGGCACGGGCGCCGTGGCGCTCGGTGGCGCTGGTCTGGCCATGGCTGACGCGGGCGCCCAGGCGGCTGCCATCGGTTCCCCCGGCGTCCTGTCGGGCAACGTCGTGCAGGTCCCGGTCCACATCCCGGTCAACGTGTGCGGGAACACCATCAACGTGATCGGCCTGCTCAACCCGGCCTTCGGCAACACCTGCATCAACCAGAGCACCCACCACCACGACAAGAGCGACAAGGGTCACGACCGCTCCGAGCACAACCAGGGCTACGGCAACGGTCGCTGACCGTTCGCAAGCACCCACGACACGGCAGAGCCCCGGCACCTCGAGCGCCGGGGCTCTCCCCGTGACCGGGCGCGGACCGGGCGGTCACGCGGAACCGGTCACGCGTACCGGTAGATCCCGCGCACGTCCTCCAACTGGTCCGGCGTCACATCCCACGGCGGCAGCCGCTCGTGCCGGGCGACGATCCGGTCCCGCTGCTCGTCGGCCGGTCCCGGTGGCCGCGCGGGCAGGTAGCGGGCGCCGCGGTGCCGGTCCTGCCAGCGGGTCCACAGCAGGTCGATGAAGGCGTGGTGGAGCCAGAACACGGGATCGTTGACGGAGGCGCCGCCGACCATCGAGCCGCCGACCCAGCGGTGCACCCGGTTGTGGTTGCGCCAGGAGGCGCGGCCCGAACCGGCGCCCCACCCTTCGAGCCGGTTGCGGAAGCCCCTCCTGGACGTGGAGTCCCAGGGCGCCGTGTCGTAGACCGGGTCCCTGAGCGCGACATCCAGGTCGTGCCTGGTGGGCAGGGTGAGCGGGGCGGCGGCGTGGCCGAGGTCCCGGGTGAGGTACTCCTCGTCGGTGATGCCTTCCCTCAGCGTCCAGTTGCCCGTCGCGTGGGCGAACGGTCCCGTCGTCACCCGGTGGTCGGAGCGCCGCCCGTCACCGCCGAGCAGGTCCCTGCCCCAGGGGGCGGAGGTCCGCGTCCGGTCCTTCGTCCAGTCCCAGTACGGCACGGTCACCGACGAGTCCACCCTGCGCAGCGCCCGCTCCAGGTCCAGCAGGAACCTGCGGTGCCAGGGCAGGAAGGAGGGCGCCATGTGGGCCGTACGCAGTCCGTCCTCGCCGTCGGGGACGAAGTACTCGATGTGCGTCCGTACGAACTCGTCGTACTCGCCGCGCCGTTTGAGCGCCAGCAGCGCGTTGACGAACCGCCGCTTCTCGCCGGCGGTCAGGGTGCTCGCGTCCTTACGCGTGTACGCCATGGTCTCCCCCCATGTGCGGGTGTCCCCCGCCGGAGGCGACCGGGTCGGCCGTGCGCAGTTGGCGGCGGGGGCCCAGTTCGTCGACGGCGGCGCGGGCGGCGGCCAGCGGGGTCGGGTACGAGCGGTAGTGGTCGACCATGCTCAGCCAGGTGCCGTCGGCGCGGCGCATCAGATGGAGCGGCCGGCCGTCGACGGTGACCTGCCAGGTGCCCGCCTTGGCGGTGCGCGCGCCGGGCGACGTCAGCACGCCGTGCAGGCGCCGGCCCCGGTAGTTCTCCTCGAAGCCCGAGCCGGCGCCCGGGCCCGCGCCGCTGCCGCCGGCCCGCTCCGCGCCGGTCTGCGGGGACCGGGAGGCCGCGACCGCGGGCACGAGAGCCGCCGCGGCGCCGAACAGGCCGCGCAGGACGTCCCGTCGGGTCCTGCGCCCCGTCCCCGGTCTCGCCGGGTTTCCTGACAGTGCGTCCACCGGTACCCCGCCGACACTCACGTTCATCGCCCACTCCTCGTCCGGTTCGGTTGTCCGTAGCGGTAACCGTCCGGCGGGCCGCGGGGTCACCGTCCGCGGCCCGTGGGATGAACACATGTCCGCCGCGGCCGGTCGGGCCCGGGTCCCGCCGGAAACCGAACGACCCCGCGTCCTACCGGCCCGGGCCGGCGGCGAGGTTCGCGCCCGGCGTCGTCCGCAGGGCCGGGGCGAGCAGACCCGCCCGCGGCAGCCCGGGAACCGGCAGGCCGAGGGTGTCGGCCTCGGGCGCGGTCAGCGGGGCGTCCAGAGAGAGGCCCGGGGCGAGCGTCCGCAGGTCGGAGGCGGGCGTGTCGACGCCCGCGTGGTCGAAGCCGTCGCCGAGGACGTGCGGCAGCGGAGCGCGCAGGTGGACGCCGGGCAGGCCGCCGTCGACGGGCAGTTGGGGCAGTACCCGCTCCGGGAGCAGCCGGCCCTCGGCATACCGCGGCCCCTCGGGGGCGCCCGCCATCGGCACCGGAAGCTCCGCGCCGAGCTTGGGCAGCCCGACGTGGAGGGAGTTCTCCACGCCTTCCAGCGGTACGGGGACCGGGACCGCGCCGAGCGCGGCGGCGGGCGTCGCGGTGGCGGCTCCGGCGGCCGCCGCCACACAGGTGATCACGGCGGCGAGGGTTCCTCGGGTGCTCGACTTCATCTCTGTACGGTGCCTTTCGGGGATGCGGGGCTGAGCGTGCGTACCGGGTAACGATTCCGGTCAGGGCATCAGCGCGAGATTCCCCCGGCCGCCGCAGTAGTCGGCTTGTCCGGAAGTCTTATCCAGAGGCCGGCCTTTTCGGGTACGACGGCCCGTGCGGTACGGCGGTCCGGCCGCCCCCCGTGCGGGTCAACCGCGCAGGCTGCGGGCCGGGAGGACGACGTGCGCGGCGAAGTTCAAAGTCTCGTCGGCGCCGGCGAACGCGGCCAGCGCCTCCGGTGCGAGGGGTTTGCCCGGCTCGGCCTCGGGCCAGGGGCGGGTGGTGAACACGAAGTAGGCGTAACCGCGTTCGCCGACCGCCGCGAGCCACTCCGGGGGCGGGGCGCACTGGGCGTTCAGGTACGGCATGTTGACGACGGCCGTGCCCGCCTCGACGAGCAGGCTGAGCGGCAGGCTGGGCCTGGAGGCGCCGTCGACGAGGTCGCCGCCGACGGGCAGGCCGTTGTCGGCGAGGAGCCGCGCGACGGCGGCGGCGGAGGCCTCGGGGCCGTCGGCTGCGTCCCCGAGGGTGTAGGCGAGGAGGTAGGGCATGTCCCCGTCGGGGGCCTCGCCGCTCCAGGCCACGACGACGAGAGTGCCGAGGTCGGCGGCGCGGAACGGGCGGGAGTCGCTTGAGGTTGAGGTCACCGCGCGACCCTATCGACGGGCTGGAAGGCCGCCCGCCGCGTTATCACCCGACCGGGGGATCGGCCGCCCGGGCTCCACACGAACGAGGGATACGGCTCGAACAGCGCCGGGGAGCGCGGCGGGCCGGTTCCGTCCCGTGCGGGACCGGCCCCCGACGCGGGGCGGCTCAGCTCTGCAGGGGAAGACCGCCGAGCAGCGGGTTGTGCTGGTTCAGCGAACCGGCCGCGCCCTTCACGGCGTTGAGCACGGAGCCCTTGTTCTCGGTGTCCAGCGCGTTGGACTGGTGCTGGAGCGGCATGGCGTCGACGGGACCCTTGGTGAGCGTGTTCACCGCGCCGTTGAGGCTGGTGGGCGTGAGGTCTGCGCGGTCGTAGGCGAACGCGGGCGCGGTCACGCCGGCGAGGACGACGGATCCGGCGACGACAGCGGCGGCCTTCAGGGACTTCATCGCGTTTCCTTTCTTCGGCGACTCATGTCACCAGGGGGAATTCTGTCGCCGTGCCCAACGATCCGCGTCCGGAGGGGAAACCCGTACGCAGCAATTTTCCGCGGGCCACTCGAATGCGGCGTGCGCCTCCTGCGTGTTACCCGTTCTCATATGAGATCCATGGAATTTTGGCCGCGGCGCGCCGGGAACGGAAAGCGGCGGGCGTCCGGGGCCGCTCGGCCGGGACGACGCGAACCGGCCGCCTGCCCGTGGTGACCACGGGAGGACGGCCGGCCGAAGGGATGCGCGGGGACGTCAGTTGTTGACGCAGGTGTTGCCGAACGCCGGGTTCAGCAGGCCGACGACGTTGATCGTGTTGCCGCAGAGGTTGACCGGGATGTGGACCGGGACCTGGATGACGTTGCCCGACAGCACGCCCGGGGAGTGGACTGCGGCGGCGTGCGCGTCGCTGTCGGCGGCGGCGATGCCGGCGGTGCCGGCCATGGCGGCGGCGGCGACGGAGGTGAGGACCAGGCCCTTCGCGATACGCGACATGGAGAGGTGCTCCTTGGAGGGTTGGAACAGACATCCGGGCGGGGGTGCCCGGCGCTGAGTCAACGCGCCACGCCCAGCGGGGTTGCGCCGCCAATGGGGTGATCCCACCGGAGGCACCACTGCACCATTCCGACACACTTGTCACGTTTCTCCGGATTAATACGGATAGCGACTAGAGTTGCGCATCTTCCGAAGTACCCCTATAGCCAGCAAATCGCACTCATAGGGGTCGTGCTTCTCGAAAGGGCGACGCCGGTCATGCGCATTTCACTGGGTCCGCTGCTGCGCCGCGCGGCGGCGGGCGTCCTCACGCTCGCCACGATCGGGGCGCCGGCCGCCGCCGCCCGGACCGCCGCGCCGCCCGCCCCGGAGTCGGAGCGCCTCGCCTTCACCCAGCGCTACCGGGCGCTCCAGCACGGCGGGATCGTCCGGGCGGCCAACTCCTCCATCAGCTGCCGTACGGCGGAGGCGTCGTGTCCGGCCGCGCGCGCGGGCGCGGGCGCCGCCAACGGGGACTTCGACATGGCCTACATCGACGTCGACCGCGACCCGAACACCTACAACTCCTCCCGCGCCCGGCTGCGCCTGCCCGCGGGCGCCCGGCCCTCGTACGCCCGCCTGTACTGGGGCGGCAACCTCCGGGTGGGCGAGCAGAAGCCGCCCAAGGACGACGGACGGGTGCTGATCGCCGAACCCGGCGGCCGGTACAAGGAGGTGCTCGCGGACACCGTCGTGGGCCACCGGAAGGCCGGCGGCGCGGACGCCTACCAGGCCTCGGCGGACGTCACCCGGCTGGTACGGACGAGCGGTTCGGGCCTCTATACCGTGGCCCAGGTCAACGTGGCGAAGGGCAGGTCGGCGGCGGGCGCCTGGGGCGGCTGGACGCTGGTCGTGGCGTACGAGAAGGCGCGGGAGCCGCTCCGTCACCTCGCGCTGTGGGACGGGTTCCAGGCGCTGGGCCCCGGCGCGGAGCTCGCGGTCGGGGCGCGGGGGCTGCGGCTGCCCGTGGGCGCCGGGGGCAGTGCCGGGCTGGTGGCGTACAACGGCGACCGCGGCCGTACCGGCGATTCGCTCACACTGTCGACCGGTCGTACAGCGCCGGTGGCCCTGGGCGACGGCGCGAACCCGCGCGACGACGTACTGAACTCGACGGTCAGCGAGCCGGGGGCGGCTCCGGCGGAGCGCGCGCCCGCGTACGCGAACACGCTCGGCTACGACTCCGATGTGTTCGATCTCCGCACGGCTCTGCGCTCCGGTGGTGACCAGCTGGCCTTCCGGCTCGTTGCGCCACGGGACGCGGCCTGGGCCGGGGCGCTCTTCGTCGCCGTCGACGCCCAGCAGTGAGGCGCGTTCCCGCCCGCAGTCCCGAGCGTCGTCCGTGAGCGAGGAAACCGCGCAATGCACCAGCCAGCAACCGCCCCCCGGCCCCGGGTCCTGCACCTCACCCAGCCCGTGGACGGCGGAGTCGCCCGGGTCGTCGTGGAGCTGACGCGGGCCCAGCTCACGGCCGGCCTGGACGTCACGGTCGCCTGCCCGGACGGCGGCCTCGCCACCGCCCTGCGCGCGCTCGGCGCGGACGTACGCCGGTGGGAGGCGACCCGCTCGCCCGGCCCTGCCCTCCCCAACGAGGTACGGCGGCTCACCCGCGTGATCGAACAGGTGCGGCCCGATCTGGTGCACGCGCACAGCGCGAAGGCGGGGCTGGCCGGGCGGCTCGCCGTGCGAGGCCGGATCCCGACCGTGTTCCAGCCGCACGCCTGGTCGTTCGAGGCCGTCGGCGGAGTGACCGCCGGGCTCGCGCGCGGCTGGGAGCGGTACGGCGCGCGGTGGGCCGGCCGGATCGTGTGCGTCAGCGAGGCGGAGCGGCGGACCGGGCTGCGGGCCGGCATCCGCGGCCGGTGGAGCGTCGTGCCCAACGGGATCGATCCGGAGCGCTTCCACCCGGCCGCCGTCGACACCGTACGGGCCGGGATCGAGGAGCTCGCCGGGGTCGATCCGGCCGCGCCGCTGGTGGTGTGCGTGGGGCGGCTGTGCCGGCAGAAGGGCCAGGACGTGCTGCTCCGCGCCTGGGAGGAGGTGCTGGACCGGGTGCCGCGGGCTCGGCTGGTGCTGGTCGGTGAGGGTCCCGAGCAGGGTGCGCTGCGGGCCGGGGCACCGGAGTCGGTGCTGTTCGCGGGCGCCGTGGAGGATGTCGCGCCCTGGTACCAGGCCGCCGATCTGGTCGTCCTGCCGTCCCGCTGGGAGGGCATGGCGCTGGCCCCGCTGGAGGCGATGGCGTGCGGGCGGCCGGTCGTCGTCACCGACGTGGCGGGCGCCCGCGAGAGCCTGCCGCCCGGTCTCACGTCCTGTTCCCTGGTCCCCTCCGACGACCCGGCCGCGCTCGCCGGGGCCGTGGCCGAGTTGCTGCTCGACCCGTTGCTGCGCGAGTCGCTCGGCCACCAGGGGCGCCAGTACGTCCTGTCCACGCACGACGCGCGGCACACCGCCGAGGCGATCGCGGGCGTCTACCGCGAGCTGCTCGGCACCGGCTCCGGCGCCCCGGAGGCGCACCGGAGGAACGCGGCCGTCACGCCCACCGAGTGCAGGGAGTCCATCCACTCGTGACTGCGGAAAGCACTGCGGAAAGCACCGTCCCCTCCCTCGGCGGACAGCCGCGGGACCACGGGCTCTCCCCCGTCCCGGTCATCACCCGGCGCGGCGGGGGCGGTTTCCGGTTCCCGCCGCGCCGGCCGCCCGCCCGTCCCGCCTCGCCGGTGCCGCTGCTCGCCGCGGATCTCGCCGCCGCCCTGCTGGGCGCCTCGGCGCTGACCGGCGCGGCCCGCCGGCCGCTCCTGGTGGGGCTGCTGGTCGCCGGGGCGATACTGCTGCGCCCGCACCGGCCCCGGACGGTGCCGCGGGTGCTGGACGAACTGCCCGCCGTCTGCGGCCGGATCGCGGTCGTCTGGCTGGCGGTCGGGGCGCTCGTCGCCGCGTACGCGCCCGACCGCTCGCTCTCCGCGCGCACCCTGCTGCTCGGCTTCCTCCTGCACTCGGCGGCGGACTGCGCGGCGCGGGGTGTGGTGCACGCGCGCAGCCGCCGCATCCTGCTGACCCGCCCGCGCAGCGCGCTGGTGATCGGTCCGGCGGCGACCGCGCAGCGGGTGGCGGCGGCGGTGCTGCGGCATCCGCAGTGCGGGGTGCGACCGGTCGGGGTCGTCGCCGAACACCCGGACGGCCCCGGGGGGTTGCCCGTGCTGACCACCGGCGAGGAGGTCGAGCGGGCGCTCATCCAGAACGGGGTGCGGGCCGTACTCACCGTGCATCCCGCCGTACGGTCCGCGCAGCGGCCGCTGTTGCGGGCGCTCGCCGAGTCGGGCTGCGCGGTCTGGGAGGTGGACGCCGATCCGCCGTCGTACGAGATGCGGGACCAGCTGGCCGGATTCTCGTGCCGCAGGCTGGAGTCTGGGTCAGGGCGGCGGGGCGGCGCGGGGAAGCGGGCGATCGATGTGCTGGTGTCGGGGGCGCTGCTGCTGGTGGCCGGTCCGCTGCTGCTGGTGTGCGCGACGGTGCTGCGGCTGACCGAGGGGCCGGGCGTCGTCTTCCGGCAGGAGCGCATCGGCCAGGACGGCCGCCCGTTCACGCTGCTGAAGCTGCGCACCCACCGGCCGGTCGACGCGCACGAGGCCGCGACCCGCTGGAGCGTGGCGAACGAGCACGAGATGAGCCGCTTCTGCCGTTTCCTGCGGCACTCCTCGCTGGACGAGCTGCTCCAGCTGTGGAACGTCTTCCGCGGCGACATGAGCCTGGTCGGCCCACGGCCCGAACGCCCCTATTTTGTCGGCCAGTTCAGCCAGACCTACCCCGGTTACGCGGCCCGGCACCGGATGCGGACCGGCATCACCGGACTCGCCCAGATCAACGGGCTGCGCGGTGACACCTCGATCGAGGACCGCTGCCGGTTCGACAACGCGTACATCGACAACTGGTCGCTGTGGCAGGACGTCTGCATCCTGCTGCGCACCGCGGCCACCCTCGTACGCCCGACGGGGAGCTGACCGTGAACCACCACGTACGCGCCGTCCTGCCCGTCCTCCCGGTGATCGCCGTGATCGCCCTGCTCGGTCTGCCGGTCGCCGCGTCGGGAGCGGGCGGGGCCGGCCCGGCCGACGCGGTCTCCGGCCTGACCGTGCTGTACTGCGCGCTCCGGCTGCTACGCCACCGGCGGCGCCCCCTGTCCCCAACGGCCGCCGCCGTCCTCGGAGTTCCGGTACTCGGACTCGCCGTCGCCGCCATGGGGGCCTCCTCGCCGGGCGCCGCGATCGGCGGTCTGGGCCGCTATCTGCAGATCTTCGTGCTCGTCCCGGCGGCCGTGGTGCTGCTCATCCGCGACCGCCGCGACTTCCGGCTGCTGGCCTGGTCGTTCGTCGGCCTGGCGCTGTGGCAGGGAGCGGTCGGCGTGCACCAGTACCTGACCCGGACCGGCGCCTCCTACCAGGGCGAGGACATCCGCGCGGTGGGCACCTTCGGACCCACCGACGTGATGGGCATGGCGACCGTGGTCGCCTTCGGTCTGATGTGCGCCCTCGCCCTCGCGTTGGGCCGAACCGCCGTACGGGAAAGGGCCGTTGCCGTCGGCTGTGGGCTCGCGCTGCTGCTCCCGCTGGCGCTCTCCTTCAGCCGGGGCGCCTGGATCGCGACCGCGGTGACCTGTGCGGTGCAACTGGCGCTGGCCGGGCTGCGGCGCGCCCTGAAGGTGGCCGCCGTCGCGGTCGCCGCCGGCGTGGTCCTGGTCGGCGGGCTCGGGGTGGGTTCGGCGCTGCTCCAGGAGCGCGTCGACAGCATCGGCCGGGTCACCGACGCCCCCGACCAGTCGGTGACCGACCGCTACACGATGTGGGCCGCCGCGATCGGCATGTGGCGCGAACACCCGCTGACCGGCGTCGGGTTGAAGGGCTTCCCCGAACACCGGGACGGACACGCCTCGTTGGCGCTCTCCTCGGGCAGCGACACGGCCGGCGCGGGCTCCGGCTACCTCAAACAGCCACTGCTCTCCCCGCACAACATGTACCTGCTGGTCCTCAGCGAACAGGGCCTGATCGGTCTGGTCGCGCTGGCCGGCAGCTGGCTCGCCCTGCTCGTCCGCGCGCTGCGCGGCCTGGTCCTGGTCCGCCGTACCGGGCGCCCCGGCCTGGAGTGCGCGCTGGTCTCCAGCGGTCTCCTGATCTGGCAGCTGATCGACTTCTGCTACGCCGACATCGGCGGCCCCTCCACCGTGCTGACCGCGGTCTGCTTCGGGCTGGCCGCCTGGTGGCCGCTGGCCGGCGGGGCCGCCGAGCCGCTGCCCGTGGCGCCGGCGCCGGTGCGGGCGGCCGTCGAGGAGGCGCTGGCGCGATGACGGTGACGCCTCCCCGGGCCGACACGGCCGCCGACGCCGACGGTGCGCTGGTGCTGCCGTCGGCGCGCGCCGCCCCGTCGGCGCCGGCCGAGGCCCCGGCAGCCGAACAGGCGCCGCTCGGCGGGGGGTTGCTCGCCAGGGCGGCCCTCGTCACGGCCGCCCTGGCGGTCGCCGGGGCGCTGCTGGGCCTGGTCCGGGACCAGGCGCTGGCCCGGCTCTTCGGGGCCGGCAGCGACACGGACGCGTTCCTGGTCGCCTGGACCCTGCCGGAGTTCGCGGCCACGCTGCTCATCGAGGACGGGCTGGCGTTCGCCCTGATCCCCGCCTTCAGCGCGGCGCTGGCCCGCCGCGCCCGGGGCGGCTACGGCGATCCGGTGCGGACCCTGGTCGGCGCCACCCTGCCCCGGCTCACGCTGGCCTTCGTCGCGGTGTCGGCGCTGCTCGTCGGCACGGCCCCCTATCTGGTGGAGGCGCTGGCGCCGGGCCTGCCCGACCCCGCGCTCGCCGTCGACTGCACCCGGTTCACCGCGACCTGCGTACTGAGCTTCGGGCTGGCCGGGTACTGCAGCGCGGTCCTGCGGGCGCACCGCCGGTTCCTGACGCCCGCGGCGATCTACGTGGCGTACAACGCCGGGATCATCGCCGGGATGTTCACCCTCGGCGGCCACTGGGGGGTGCGCTCGGCGGCGGCCGGGGTCGCGGTCGGCGGCCTCCTCATGGTCGTGGTGCAAGTGCCGTCGCTGTGGCGCCAGTTGAAGGGTGACCGGCAAGCAGGCCCGCAGCCGGTCGCCACCGGGACGGCGGCCCGTCCGATGAATTTCGCGCTGTTCGCGACCGTCCTGCTCTTCGCGCTCTGCCGGCAGTCGCAGATCCTCATCGAGCGCTTCCTCGCCTCCCCGCTCCCGGCCGGCGCCATCTCCCATCTCAACTACGCGCAGAAGGTCGCGCAGATGCCGATGATGCTCTCCCTGATGGTGTGCACGGTCACCTTCCCGGTGGTCGCGCGGGCGCTCGCCGACGGCGACACCGAGCGGGCCCGCAACCGGGTGGAGCGGGATCTCGCCCTGGCCTCCTGCCTGGTGCTGCTGGGCGCCGCCACGGTCATCGCCTGCGCCCCGCAGATCATCGAACTCCTCTTCCAGCGCGGCCAGTTCACTCCCGGGGACACGGCCGCGACGGCGGGCGTGATGCGGATCTACGCGCTCGGACTGCTCGGCCAGACGCTGGTGGGCGTCCTGGTCCGCTCGTTCTTCTCGGCGGGCCGCCCGACCTGGTACCCGGTCGGCGCGATGGCCGCCGGCATCGTCGCCACCGCCTGGATCGGCGCCTGCACGGTGGGCCCCTGGGGCGTGCTGGGCATCGCCGCCGCCAACGCCACCGGCATCACCGTCGCCGCCGTTCTCCTGCTGTGCGGCACGGGCCCGCGCAGCGTCCCGATCCGCACCCGCCGGGTGCTGGCGGAACTCACCCGGCCGCTGCGCGCCGCACTGGTCGCCACCGTGGCCGGGGCGTTCGTCGCGGACCGGGTGGCCGCCCCGCCGGCCGGTCTCGCCGCCGGCGCCGTCACCGTCACCGTCGTCTTCGTCCTGCTCGGGTGGGCCCTGGACGCCCAGGGCTTCGCCCCCGCCCTCAGTTCCGTACGTTCCGTCACACGAAGGCTCACGCATGGCCGCTTCCGTTGATACCCCCACCACCGGCAGACGCGTCACGCCCCGCCCGGGCCCGGTCCCGTGGGTGGCGATGTACCACTCCGTGGGCGACTGCTCCGACGACCCCTACCGCATCACCGTCACCCCCGACCGTCTGGAACGGCAGCTCCACTGGCTGCGCGGGCGCGGGCTGCGGGGCGTCTCCGTGGTGGAGCTGCTCGCCGCCCGGGCCCGGGGCGAGGGCCGGGACCTGGTCGGTCTCACCTTCGACGACGGGTACACCGACTTCGTCGACAACGCCGTTCCGCTGCTGCGCCGTTGGGGCTGCGGAGCCACCCTGTTCGTGCTGCCCGGCCGGCTCGGCGGTGAGAACGCCTGGGACCCGTTGGGCCCGCGCAAGCCGCTGCTGACCGCCGACGGCATCCGGCAGGCGGCGGAGGCGGGCGTGGAGATCGGCTCGCACGGCCTGACCCACGTCGACCTCACCCGGGCCGACGACACCGCGCTGCGCGCCGAGGTCACCGAAAGCCGGGCGCTGCTGGCCGAGTTGACGGGCACCCGGATCGAGGGGTTCTGCTACCCGTACGGCACCCTCGACCAGCGCGCCGTCGACGCGGTGCGCGAAGCCGGTTACACCTATGCCTGCGCCATCGACCCCGGCCCGCTCAACGGCCCGCACGCGCTGCCCCGCATCCACATCGGGCAGAACGACACCGGTGTACGACTCTTCCTCAAGTACCGGCTGCACCGGCTGCGCCGGCGTCCCGTGGAGGGGCTGCGATGAGGACCCTGCACATCATCACCGGCCTCGGCGTGGGCGGTGCCGAGCAGCAACTACGCCTGCTGCTGCGGCACTTGCCCGTCGAGTCCGAGGTCGTCGCACTCACCAACCCCGGCGCGGTCGCCGCCGGGCTGACCGCCGACGGGGTGCGCGTCCACCACCTCGGGATGGCCGGCAACCGCGACCTGGCCGCCCTCCCCCGCCTGGTCCGGATCATCCGCGACGGCGGCTACGACCTGGTCCACACCCACCTCTACCGCGCCTGCGTCTACGGCCGGATCGCCGCCCGGCTGGCCGGTGTCAAGGCCGTCGTCGCCACCGAACACTCCCTCGGCGACTCGCAGATGGAGGGCCGCGGCCTCACCCCGGGCATCCGCGCGCTGTACCTCGCCAGCGAACGCCTGGGCCGCTGCACGGTCGCCGTCTCCCCCACGGTCGCCGACCGCCTCGGCCGGTGGGGCGTGCCCGCGCCCCGCATCGAGATCGTCCCCAACGGCATCGACCTGGCCCGCTTCCGCTTCGACCCGGCCGAGCGGCTGCGCACCCGCGAGCACCTCGGCCTCCCTCCGGACGCGTACGTCGTCGGGGGCGTCGGCCGCCTCACCGCCGCCAAGCGCTTCGGCGTCCTCGTCCACGCCCTCGCGCAACTCCCCTCCGATTACCGGCTGTTGCTGGTCGGCGGTGGCCCCGAGGAGCCCGCGCTGCGGCGCACCGCCCGGCGCGCGGGCGTCGCCGACCGGGTGCTGTTCACCGGCGAACGCCCCTACCTGCGCGACGGCGGCCCCGGCCCCGACCTGCCCTCGCTCACCTCGGCGATGGATCTGCTCGCCTCGCCGTCCCCCGAGGAGGCCTTCGGTCTGGCCGTCCTGGAGGGCCTGGCGGCGGGCCTCCCGGTGCTCTACACCTCCTGCCCCGCGATCGAGGACCTGCCGCCGGACAGCGCGGCCCGCGCCCGCCAAGTCCGGGGCGGGCCAACGGAGTTCGCCCGCGCACTGGCGGCTTCGCGAGCCGAGGGGCCGGGTCCGCGCACCGCGCCCGAAGCCGCCCATCACTACAGCATCGCCCGCAGCGCCGCCCAGCTCATGGACGTGTACGCCGCCGCGGTCTCCAGCCCGTCGTCCCCCTCACTCCAGGGAGCCAGTTCCGCATGACCGAGAACCGACAGCACCTCCCCCTCACCCACGCCAGGGCGTTCCCCGCCTGGAGCCTGCTCGCGGCCGGCATCGTCGCCGGCGGCCTGCTCGGCGGCGGCTACGGCGTCCTGAAGCCCCCCACCTACACGGCCACCAGCTACGTCGTCGCCGTACCGACCGACAAGGCCGACCCGTCCTCGGCGCTCGGCTTCGCGCAGGCCTACGGCCGGGTCGCCACCCAGCTCGCGGTGCTCGGCGACGCCCAGGTGTGGGCGGGCGTACCGGTGAGGACGCTCCAGTCGAGCGTGCAGACGGCGACCTCGCCGGACGCGCCCATGGTCGCCGTCACCGCCACCTCCTCGCGCGCCGACCTCGCCGCCGACATGGCCAACGCCGTCTCCCGCTCGCTGACCGTGCACGCCAACGACACCAAGTCGAGTACGCACGTCGAACTCCAGCAGTTCGCCCGCGCCGTCAGGCCCACCGCCCCCACCTCGGCCTCGCCCCGGGTGACGACCCTGGTCGGCGCGAGCGCCGGCGGACTGCTCGGCGGCCTGGCGCTGCTGGTCCGGCCCCGCCGCGTCGTCGTGGAGGAGCCCGGCCGCCCCGCCTCGGTGCCCAGCCCGGCCACCGCGGCCGACGTCCTGTGAACCGGTCGTACACCACGGAACTCGTCACCGACGACCGCTCCTTCGCCGGGCTCGCCCCGGCCTGGGGGCGGCTCTACCGCGAGTGCGGCGCGGCGACCCCGTTCCAGAGCCACGCATGGCTGCACTCCTGGTGGCTGTCGTACGGCCGAACCGGCCGGCTGCGGCTGCTCCTGGTGCGCGACGGCGCCGAACTCGTCGCCGCCGCCCCCCTGATGCTGGTCCGCCGCCCGGTACCCGCGCTCGTACCGCTGGGCGGGGCGATCTCCGACTACGGGGACGTCCTGCTCGACGACGGGCGCGGGGACCGGGCGGTCGCCGCGCTCACCGAGGGCCTCGCCGCCGCGGCCCGCACCGCGCTGATCGACTTCCGCGAGGTGCGGCCGGGCGGCGCCGTCGAGCGGGTCTACGACCGCTGGAGCGGCCCGTGCCGCCGGGTGAGCGACTCGCTCTGCCTGGAGCTGCCCGCCGTCCCGATGGACGAACTCGTCGCCCGGCTCCCCTCCTCGAAGGCGCAGCGGGTGCGCGCCAAGCTCCGCAGGCTGACCGCCCTCGGCGTCGAGCGCCGGATCGTACAGGCGGAGGGGGTGGACCGGGCGCTGCGGCGGCTGCTCGAACTGCACCAACTCCAGTGGCAGGGACGGAAGGTGACGTCCGAGCATCTCCAGACGCGGTTCTGTGAGCACCTCGTGCGCTCGGTCGGTCCGATGGTCCGCTCCGGGGACGCCGTCGTCACCGAGTTCCGGCTCGACGAGGACGTCGTCGCCGTCGACCTCACCCTGCTCTCGCGCCGGCTCGCGGGCGGCTATCTGTACGGGGCGCATCCGCGGCTGCGGGAGCGGAAGGCGGACGTGGCGGTGATGCTGCTCGACGCGTGCGCCGAGCACACCGGCGCCGACGGGCCCGGCACGCTCAGCCTGCTGCGCGGCGAGGAGCCGTACAAGTACCACTGGCGGCCCGAACCCGTCGTCAACCAGCGGCTGTTGATGGCCCGGCGGCGCACCGCGCCGCTGATGTCGGCGGTCGTCTGCGACGTGGCCGCGCGCCGCCGGGGCAAGGAGGCCGTACGGAGGTGGCGGGAGCGCGATGGCGACGACTCCTGAGCGGGCCGCCGCCTCCGGCTCACCGGCCGCGCTGCCACCAGTCCAGGCGCACGCAGAGCTTCCCGCCGAGCCAGTACTCGACCCAGTCGCCCAGTTCCACGGGTGAGCAGTTCTCCGGGTGCTCCGGCGTCGGCGGGGTGGGCACGCCGGGCGGCCTGCTCGGTCTGCTCGGCTTGGCGGGCTTGGGGACCGTCGCAGGGGCGTCGTCGGTGCGGCCGAAGAGGGCCGACCGGTAGATCTCCGACGACTGGGGGTTCTGCCCGCACTGCCACACACCGTGCGGGCAGTAGTCGGTCAGCGTGTTGTACAGCGTCTTGTGTTGGTCCATCCAGGCGAGCATGCCGCGCATGTATTCCGCGTTGTCACCGTTGCGGAAGAGTCCCCATTCAGGATAGGAAATGGGTTTGCCGTGGGATGTGGCGAAATCCACTTGTGCCTGGAGTCCGTAGGGCTCTTTCACCTGTTCGTCGAAGGTCAGCCCGGAAGGCTGGTCGTATGAATCCATACCCACGATGTCGACCGCGTCGTCCCCCGGATAACACTCCGTCCAGGGAATGGCATCCCGCCCGCGACTCGGTGCGAAGTCGAAACGGAATCTCTGGCCCGGCACCGAACGCATGGTGGTGACGATCCTGTTCCAGTACTTCTTCCAGGCCTCCGGGTCCGGCCCGCAGCGAGAGGTGTACGTGGAGCCGTTCATCTCCCAGCCGAGCACGATCACCGTGTCCGTCGCCCGCAGCGCGACCAGTCGCTCGGCCAGGGCCCTGAAGTGGTGATCGAACTCCCCGGCGGCGCCGTCGCCCAGCAGCCGGCGCACCTCCGGGTCGGAGACGTTCTCCTCGTTGCGCTCCAGCATCGGCACGTTCAGGACGAGCATCCGGTCCTTACGCTCCCGCCGCCAGTCCGCCCACACGTCGAGGAAACCGGGCGGCCCCTCGATGTTGCTCCACCGGTCCCCCGGCAGGTACGTGTGGCCGACGCGCAGCTCGGCGCCGCCCAGCCAGTGACTCAACTCGGCCATACGGGCCACCCCTTGGGCACCGAAGTCGAGGTAGGCGCCGAAGGCGGGCGGAGCCGGTCCGGGCGCGGCGACGGGCGCGGCGAGCGACGGCGGGACGGGGACGGCCGGGACGGCGGAGGACGGTGCGGGGACGGCCGAGGGGGCGGACGGGGTGACGGGGGGGACGGCCTCCGGCGCCTTCGGGATGACCGGGGTCTTCGGAACGACCGGGGTCTTCGGAACAGCGGGGGTAACGGGCTGGACGGCCGGGCCGACCCCCGCGGGCGCCGGCGAGGCCGGACCCGGAGCGGGAGGTTCGGCGGCCCGCGCCACCCCCGCGGCGTGACCCGGACCCGATGCCAGTGCCGCCGACGCGGCGACCGTCACGGCGATGACGGCCAGCCGTCCGCCACGGGGCCTTCGCTGTTGTGGAGCCATGCCTGCTCCTCCCTTCTCTCGCGCTGTCCGCTGCCTCTGCTCTGTCCGCTACTGACACTCAGTCATATGAATGCGAATTGCGCCAGCGGCATTACGGCTAACGAGTGTTTTGATCGCCCGCACGAGTGACTTGAGCCGAAAGAAGAAGTCCGTGTCGCTGCTCGACACCCGCGTCCCCGCCGTTCTGCTGCGGATCGACCGGAATCCCTTTCACCACGGAACGCTGGGCGCCGTTCGCTCGCTCGGCCGTGCGGGAGTGGAAGTGCACGTGGTCGCCGATTCCACCGGAAGCCCCGTCCGCGCCTCCCGTTTCGTCCGTCGGCTGCATCCCCCGCCGCCGCCCGGCGCATCCCCCGGTGACATCGCCGCGGTGCTGCGCCGGGTGGCCGCCCGGATCGCGTGTCCCGCCGTACTGGTGCCGATGGACGACGCGAGCGCGATCGCCGTGGGCCGGCTGCGGGAACAGCTGGCGCCCGCCTACCTGCTGCCGCAGCAGCCCTGCGCGCTGCCCGAACGGGTCGCCGACAAGGCCGAACTGGCCGCCGTCTGCGCGGGCGCCGGTCTGCCGCACCCGCGGACACTGATCCCGGACAGCCCCGCCCAGGCCGCGTCCGCCGCCTGGCGGCTGGGGCTTCCGGTGGTGGCGAAGTGGAGCAGGCCCTGGCTGCTGCCGGCCGGGACCGGGCTGCGCAGCACAGTCGTGGTGCGTTCGGCGCAGGAGGCGCGCGAGCTGTACCTGCGCACCGACGAGGCGGGCAGCCGGCTGCTCCTCCAGACGTTCCTGCCGCCGGGCCCCGACCGCGACTGGTTCTTCCACGGCTACGTCGACCGTGCGGGCGCGGTACGCGGCGGCGGAGCGGGCCGCAAACAGCTGTCGTGGCCGCGCGGCGCGGGCCTGACCGCGGTCGGCCGGTGGACGCCCAACCCCCGGGTGCGGACGCTCGCCGAACGCCTCACCGGCGAACTCGGCTACCGGGGCATCCTCGACCTCGACTTCCGCCGCTGCGGCACCACCGGCGACTACCACCTGCTCGACTTCAACCCGCGCCCCGGCGCCCAGTTCCGGCTCTTCGCCGACGGCGCGGGCCTGGACGTCGTACGCGCCCTGCATCTGGACCTGACCCGGCGTCCGCTGCCGGATGAACTGCCGTTGCCCGGGCGGGAGTTCGTGGTGGAGAACTACGCGCCGCTCAGCGCGCTGCGGCCGGCGCCGGCCGGACGCGAGCTGGCCTGGCACGCGGCCGACGACCCGGGGCCCGGCCGGTCGATGTGGGCCCTGTGGGGTCTGCACGTGCTCCGCCGGCTCCGGCAGCGGCTCGGCGGCGCGAACCCGGCGGCGCCCGCCGCGCCCGGCCCGGCCGGCGTGCCCGCACCGGCCGGAGCACCCGACGCACGCCCCGACGACGCGTCCCCCGGCCCGTCCAACGATCTGTCCGGCGCCCTGTCCGGTGTGCTGGCCGACGACGAGAAAGCGAGCAGCTGCTGATGTACGACCTGCTGGTGGTGGGCGCGGGCCCGTACGGCCTGTCCATCGCGTCCCACGCCGCGGCCGCCGGGCTGGACCTGCGGGTCTTCGGCCGGCCGATGGCGTCCTGGCGCGACCACATGCCCCGGGGCATGTTCCTCAAGTCCGAGCCCTGGGCCTCCAACCTGTCCGACCCCGGGGGCAGCCGGCGGCTCGACGTGTACTGCGCCCGGCGGGGCGTGACGGCCCGGCACGCGGAACCCATCCCGGTCGAGATGTTCGCCGACTACGGCCTCTGGTTCGCCCGGCACGCCGTGCCCGAGATCGACGAACGCACCGTGGTCCGGATCGCGCCCGTACCCGGCGGCTTCGAGGCGGTGACGGAGGACGGAACGGTGGTGTACGGCCGTACGGTCGCGCTGGCGGTCGGGGTCATGCCGTTCACCGAGATCCCCCCGGCGCTGCGGGGCCTGTCGCCCGCGCTGGTCTCGCACAGCAGCCACCACAGCTCGCTGGACCGCTTCCGGGGCCGGGACGTCACGGTGGTCGGCGGCGGCCAGGCGGCCCTGGAGACGGCCGCCCTGCTGGCCGAACTGGGTTGCCGGGCACGGGTGTTGGCCCGTGCCGAGGAGCTGCGCTGGAACGACGTACCGCCCCCCTGGCAGCGCCCCCGGTGGCAGTCGGCCCGCGCCCCGCACAGCGGCCTGGGCTGCGGCTGGCGCAACTGGTTCTACGCGGAACGCCCCGCCCTCTTCCACCGCCTGCCCGAGTCCACCCGGGCCCGGATCGCGGCCACCGCGCTGGGCCCCGCGGGCGCCTGGTGGGTACGCGACCGGGTCGAGCCGGCCGTGGAGGTGCTGCTGGGGCGCGAGATCGCGGCGGCCGGACCGGTGCCGGGCGGGGTGCGCCTCGCAACGATCGACCGCGCGGGCGGGGTGGTGCGGTCACTGGAGACCGAACACGTCATCGCGGCCACCGGGTTCAGGGCGACGACCGGACGCCTCGGCCTGCTCTCCCCCGAACTGCGCGGCGCCCTGGCGACGCTGGCCGACGGCTCCCCCGAGATCGGCCGGGACTTCGAGGCCTCCCACCCCGGTCTCTTCATGGCGGGCCTGCTCACGGCCTCGGGCTTCGGCCCGGCGATGCGCTTCGTCCACGGCGCGACCTTCACGGCGGGGACCCTCGTACGCGGGGTACGGCGCCGTCTGCGCACCGGCCCGCGCGGCGAGACGATCCCGGCCTCCGGGAACCCGCTCCGCCACCGGGTCCCGACCGCCGCACACCGTTGAACCACGGCCCGAACGGGTACCGGACGCGGACGTCCGGCACCCGGGGCGCCGGTGCCTGTCCGGCGGATCAGGTCGCGGGGCGGCGGCGCCCGGGCGGCACCGCCGGCCCGGCCTCCGCGACCCGATCCGGACGACCGGCGCCAGTGCCGCGGCAGGCAACGTCTGCCCGTGAAAAAGCGGCGTCAGGTGCGTGCTCTGCGGGTCCCCCCGGCCGGAGGCCGGGAAAGGGCCGGCCGGAAGTCGTCACTGGACGGACTGGACACACTCGGGCTTTCGGCCGGTGCGGCGAGAGCGCGTGCATGGCGTCGCGACGGGACGAATGTCGCCAGCTGCGGCACTAGCGACGGGACTCGGCGCGTCCGCGCCGGTACAGGATCATGCCGGCGGCGAGCAGCGCCGCGCTGGCCGCCGAGGTCGCCACCATGGCCTCACTGCCGGTGTGGGCCAGGGTGGGCGGCGCCGCGTAGTGCACGTGGGTGGCGGGCGGCGCGTGGTGACGGCCCGTGGTCGGGGGCGTGTGGTGGCGTCCGGTGGACGGGGGTGTGCGGTGACCTCCGGTCGGGGGCGGGGAGTGGTGATCACCCGTGGGCGGCGGGGTGTGGTCGCAGTGGTGCGGGGTGTCACCGTAGCCACCGGTGCCGCCTCCGCCGTGGTCCGAGCCGTACCCCGGGCCCTCGTCCGAGGAGCCGTAGGCGTCCTCGTCGTGTGACCGGTGCTGCGCGGTCTGGTGGTGCGAACTCGACTGATTGGCACAGGAGTTGCCGAAGGTCGGGTTGAGCGCGGCCACCGCGTCGACGGTGTTGCCGCAGACGTTGACCGGTACGTCGACCGGCACGGAGACGTTGTTGCCGGAGGCGACACCCGGCGAGTCCGTGGCGGCGCCGACGGACTGTGCGTCGGCCATGGCGGGTTGGCCGTACAGGGACAGAATGCTCGTCGCGGCGGCGGCCGCGACCATTCCCTTGCTCAGGGTCTGTCGCATTTCTCGTGGTCTTCCTGCTGGTAGAAGTGGGAAAAAGACCGGCCCCGGAACGGCGAACAGCTCGCTCCGGGGCCGGCCGTGCCACAGCCGGTGCGGCTGGAGCGGGATGACGTCAGTCGTTGACGCAGACGTTGCCGAACGCCGGGTTCAGGAGGCCGACCACGTTGATGGAGTTGCCGCACACGTTGACCGGGACGTGGATCGGGACCTGGATGACGTTGCCCGACAGCACGCCCGGGGAACCGACGGCGGCACCCTCGGCGCCGGCGTCGGCGAAGGCCGGGGCGGCCATGCCTAGAGCCATGATCACGCCGGTGACGACAGCTGCGCTCTTCTTCATGAAGTTTCCCTTCTCCGCGGTCATGCCCTGTGACGGCCGAAACCGAGCGAGCCCAGTTGAATGGCTCGCACCATGACCCGCAGGCTGTAGAACGAGGGACGGACGAGCGAAGAAACTACGGAACGCGTGTCGCCCGCGAATTCACTCCAACGCCTTCGCGCGCGAACGGCTTCGAGACCCCCATATCCGAGGAAACGCTTCCTCGAACAGCGAACAGCGAACAGTGGACAGCGGACAGCGGAAAGGGCCCGGGCCGGCCCGCCGCACGAGAGAGCCGTACGGAATGCGGGACGGCCCAGGCCCTTTCGGGGTGACCGGTCAGTGGTTGGCGACACCGTTGCCGGACAGGACCGGGATCTGGTCCAGGAGGTGCGACAGCGGCTCGTCGCCCTTGGCCTGCGTCGAGTTCTCGGCGCACTGCTGGTTCTGCGGCGAGGACAGGATCGGGACGTCCTGGACGGCGATCGGCACGACACCCACGAGGGAGCCGACGTTCGCCTTGAGCGGCAGGCCGACGCAGAGCTTGTTGAGCGAGCTCTGCACCAGCGTGGCCTGGGGGCTCAGGTTGCCCTTGGTCACGGAGTTGCCGAACGCGGAGTGGGCGCCGTTGCCGCTCGCGGACGTGGTGCCGCTGTCGTCACCGATGGCAAGCGCCTGGGGCGCCACCGCCGCCGACGCGCCGACCACGGACGCGGCGACCGCCGCCGCGGCCATTGCCTTCTTCAGCATTTCGCTTTCCTTTCCCGGCCTCACGGCCAAGACAGATGTGTCTGCGTCGGCATCAACCCCGAACGGACCGAATGGTTGCGGGAGTTCACCCGGGTGGATCGTCAGACGGCCCGGAATTCCCGGAAAACCGGGGGGGTCGACGGGCTCCGCGCCCGGTCGTCGCGATAGGCCATCGGAGTGAACGGCAGCATCCAACGCGGCCCGGAGCAGTTGACCAGACCGCTCCGGTGGACGGGGTTTCTCCAGAAGGGACTAGCAAGTGATCAAGAAGGTTTTGGCTTCCGCCGCGGTCGCCGCATCCGTCGTCGGTGCCTCCGCTGCCGTCGCGCCGCAGGCCATGGCCATCGGCAACGACCACGGCACCACGTCCGCCAGTGGCAACGGTGCCTCGCAGGCGTTCGGCAACTCGGCCACGTACGGCAACATGAGCCCGCAGATGGCGCTCATCCAGGGTTCGCTGAACAAGCCCTGCATCGGGCTGCCCGCCAAGGCGAACATCGGCTCCCTCGTGGGTGTCGTGCCGATCGCCGTCCAGGACGTCCCGATCCTGTCCTCGCCGCAGAACCAGCAGTGTGTCGAGAACTCGACGCAGGCCAAGGGCGACGAGCCGCTGTCGCACATCCTGGACCAGATCCCGGTCCTGTCCGGCAACGGCACCGCCAACCACTGATCCAGGCGTATCACCGGACTCACCGCAGAACCCTGGGCTCGGTCTCCGAGCCCGGCCGACGGGCCGCCGAGAGCAACGGCGGCCCGTTTCGCCGTCTCCGCGGCCGGCCTGCCGGGGGCCGGCCGGCCGCCGTCACCGGGCGGTCGGGAACCGCCGGCGGCGGGGTGCGGGGCACGGCGCACTCGGGGGCGTGATCCGCGCTCCGCACGCTGGGCCGATCGGGGCACAGTCCGCAACCCCGGACGGGTTACGGCCGTTGACGATCATGCAGCTCCTCCCCGGAGTCCGCTTTTCGAAGGGAACGAACATGAAGAAGCTGTGGGCAACCGCGGCCATTGCCGCCTCCGTCGCCGGTATCGGCGCCGCGGCCGCCCCCCAGGCGCTTGCCATCGGTGACGACAGCGGCACCACGTCCGCGAGCGGCAACGGCGCTTCGCAGGCGTTCGGCAACTCGGCCACGTTCGGTGACATGAGCCCGCAGCTGTCGCTGGTCCAGGGTTCGCTGAACAAGCCCTGCATCGGCCTGCCCGCCAAGGCGAACGTCGGCTCCCTCGTGGGTCTTGTGCCGATCGCGGTCCAGGACGTCTCGGTCCTGTCCTCCCCGCAGAACCAGCAGTGCGTCGAGAACTCGACGCAGGCCAAGGGCGACGAGGCGCTGTCGCACATCCTGGACCAGATCCCGGTCCTGTCCGGCAACGGTGCGGGCAACGGCTGAGCACCAACTCCACGGCGGGTCACCGGTCTTCCCGGTGGCCCGCCGTTCTGCGTGTCCGGGGCACCCCAGGGCCCCTACGGCACCCCTAGGAGACGATGTCCTTGCCCGCGAAGCCCCGGAAGGCCAGGGCGAAGAGCACCAGCGCGTACGTCACCGAGATCGACGCGCCCTGGATCATGCCCGACCACTCCAGGTGGGGCTGGACGGCGTCGGCCCAGGCGAACTGCCAGTGCGCGGGCAGGAAGTCGCGCCAGTGGCCGAGGGCCGTGACGGCGTCCAGGACGTTGCCCACGATGGTGAGACCGACCGCGCCGCCGACCGCGCCCAGGGGTGCGTCGGTCTTCGTGGAGAGCCAGAACGCCAGCCCGGCGGTGACCAGTTGGGAGACGAAGAGGTACGCCACGACCACCAGCAGCCGCTGCGTCGCCGTGCCCGCGGAGAGCGCGCCGCCGGTGGGGATCTCCAGCGGGCCCCAGCCGTAGGCGGCCGTACCGACGGCGAGGGCGACGACCGGCAGCAGGATCATCGCGGCCAGGGAGAGCCCGAGGCCGACGACCAGCTTGGACCAGAGCAGCCGGGCCCGGGGCACCGGCGCGGCCAGCAGATAGCGCAGCGAGGACCAGCCGGCCTCCGAGGCGACGGTGTCCCCGCAGAACAGCGCGACCGGGATGACCAGCAGGAAGCCCGCGGAGACGAACAGGTTGACCGCGGCGAAGTTGGCGCCGGACGCGGTGGCCGTGTCCATCAGGGTCACCTGGGAGTTGCGCTCGCCCGGGGTGCCGCCGATCGCGAAGGCGACGACCAGGACGAAGGGCAGCGCGGCGAGGATGCCGCCCATGACCAGCGTGCGCCGGCGCTTGAACTGCCGGAGCAGCTCCACCCGTAGGGGCAGGGTGCGGCCGGCCCGGTAGCCGGCGGCGACCTCGACGGGGGCCGGGCCGTTGGCGAGGGTGCTCACGCGGAGCCTCCGATCAGGGTGAGGAAGGCGTCTTCGAGCCGGCGGTGCGGGCCGACCGAGGCGACGGGCACTTCGAGCCGTACGAGTTCGGCGATCAGGCGGGGTGCGCTGCCGTCGGGGCCGAGGCGGACCAGGAGTCCGTCGTCGGTGGGGACGACGGAGACCACGCCGGGCAGGGTGGCGACCTTCTCGACGACGGGCTCGTCGAGCGGGGTGCCGGTGCCGACCAGGAGCGTGTCGCCGGAGCCGATGATGTCGCGCACCGGGCCCGCCTGGACGAGCCGGCCGCGGTCCATCACCACCAGGTGGGTGCAGGACTGCTCGACCTCGGCGAGCAGATGGCTGGAGACGATGACCGTGCGGCCGGCCGCCGCGTAACGGATCATCACCTCGCGCATCTCGCGGATCTGCGGCGGGTCGAGCCCGTTGGTCGGCTCGTCGAGGATGAGCAGGTCCGGGAGGCCGAGCATGGCCTGGGCGATGGCGAGGCGCTGGCGCATGCCCTGGGAGTAGGTGCGGACCGCGCGGGCGAGCGCGTCACCGAGGCCCGCGATCTCCAGGGCCTCCGCCAGCTGGGCGTCCTCCGGGGGCCGCCCGGTCGCCTGCCAGTACAGCTCCAGGTTCTCGCGGCCGGAGAGGTGCGGGAGGAAGCCGGCGCCCTCCACGAAGGCGCCGACCCGGGACAGTACGGGCGCGCCCGGCCGGATCGCGTGGCCGAAGACGCGTACCTCGCCGGCGTCCGGGGCGATCAGGCCCATCAGCATGCGGAGCGTGGTCGTCTTGCCGGCGCCGTTCGGCCCGAGGAGGCCCAGCACCTGGCCCTTCTCCACGCGGAAGGAGAGCTCCCGTACCGCGTACCGGTCCGCCGACTTGGCGTACCGCTTGCTCAACCCGGTGATCTGGAGCGGGACTTCGGCCAGCTCGGGGTCGGGTGGTGCGGACACCGTGCGCCGGCGGCCGGCCAGCAGCAGGGCCAGCGCCGCCATCGCGCCGGCGAGCGGGAGCCACCACACCCAGGACGGCAGGGGAGCCGCCGCGGTCGTGACGCCGGGAGCCGTCGGGACGTCGAGACCGCTCCTCAGGGTGACGGTGTAGGTCGCGGGGGCGGCGGGCGAGGCGTATCCGAGGTCCGTGGAGGCGAGGACCAGGCTGAGGTGGTGGCCCTTCTGCACGTCGTGGTCGACGGCCGGGAGGGTGACCGTCACGTCCTTGCCGGTTCTGGATCCCTCGACCCGGAGGGGGGTCACCAGCTGGGAGGGGAGCACCTGTTGGGTGCCGGACGGGCCGACGTCGTAGACCTTGGCGAAGAGGACGGCCTCGTCGTCGGTGGACCTCACGTGCAGGGTGACCCGGGGCGAGCCGGTGATCCGGAGGTCGTCGGCGACGGGCGCCGAGTCGAACCGGGCGTACTGGCCGGGGAAGTCGAGGGAGATGCCGACGCCCAGGGCGGAGAGCTGGGAGAGGCCGCCGGAGCCGCCGAGGCCGGGCAGGGCGGAGACGGCGGGCGGGCTGCCGCCGGCCGGGTTGGCGAAGCTCTGCTCGCGCCGGCCGGACAGGGCGAGGGAGCGCGGGTCGCTCTCCAGGCCCGGGTAGGTGACACCGCTCGCGCCCCGCAGCAGGGCGGCCCCGTCGGTGGCGTCGACGCCTCCGGTGCGGGTGACGCGGAAGGCCGGGCCCGTGTCGGTGTGCGGGTCGTCCTTGAGGTAGCGGTCGAACCACGAGGCGGTACGCGCCTGGACGCGGCTGGTCTCCAGGTCGCCGCCGTCGTGGCCGCCCGCGATCCAGTCGACGTCCACGGGGGCGCCGTTCGCCTTGATCGCCTTCGCGGCCAGGTCGGCCTGGCCGAGTGGGAAGAGGGAGTCGGTCTGGCCCTGGAGCAGCAGCGTCGGCACGTTGATGCGCGAGGCGACGGCGGACGGTGAACGCCCTTCCAGGAGGGCGCGTGCCTGGGCGTCGGGCTTCCCTGACTCGGCGACCCGCTCGTACATCGCGCACAGCTGCGGCTCGAACTGGGCGCAGCCGCCACCGGAGTTGACGAAGATGCCGGCCCACAGTCTCTTGAAGACGCCGTTCGGGAAGAGCGCGTCCGCGAGGTTCCAGTACGTGATCGCCGGGGCGATCGCGTCGACCCGGTCGTCGTGTCCGGCGGCGAGCAGGGAGATCGCGCCGCCGTACGAAGCGCCCGCCACGCCCACGCGCGGGTCGCCGGGTTTGTCGAGCCGGACCTCCGGCCGCTTCGCCAGCCAGTCGATCAGCCGGGAGACGTCCTCGACCTCGCCCTGGGGATCGTTGAGCCCGATCTTGCCGGTCGACTTCCCGAAGCCGCGGGCCGACCAGGTGAGCACCGCGTACCCGTCGGCGGCCAGGTCCTCGGCCTGCTGCCGTACGTCCGCCTTGCTGCCGCCGAAGCCGTGCGCGAGCAGGACGGCGGGGCGGCGGCCGGACGTGCCGGAGGTGAAGTACGAGGTGTCGAGGCGTACGCCGTCGACGGCCATGACACGGTCGGAGCGGTGCACTTCCGGCGGGGTGTCGGAGGCCACGGCCGTCCAGGTGCCCGCGGCGGCGAGCGCGACGACGGCGGCAGCGGCGACGGCGGCCGTCCGGCGCCGGGGGCGTCGCGGTGCCCGCCAGCCGGGGAGTCGAAGATCCATGCGTCAACGGTACGGGGCGCCTCCGACAGTCGGGGCAGACCCTGGGGGGAACCCGGCGGCCCCGGCGTACCGCGCCTGGTGTACGGCCGGCTACTCCGACGCCTCCGGGAGGGCGCGCTGGTCCTCCGGGAGGGAGACCAGCCACCGGGTCTCCTTGCGCGGGCGGAGGTACAGGGCCCAGTAGAGGGTGGCGAGCGCCGTGATGCCGCCCGTCCACAGCAGGTATCCGGTCTCCTGTCGGCTGAGGACGTACGCCAGGACCGCGATCAGCACCATCGGCACCGCGGGCCACAGGGGCATGCGCCACGCGTGCGTGCGGCCGTGCGCGCCGCGCCGGGCGAGGAGGGCGGCCACCGCGACGAGGAGGTACATGCCGGTCACCGAGACGCCCGTCACGCCGTACAGGGTGTGTAGGTCGACGAAGCAGAGCACCGCCCCGGGGACGCCGACGGCGAGGGTGGCGACCCAGGGGGAGCCGAAACGGCCGAGCCTGGAGAGGAGGGAGTTGACCGGGCCGGGCCAGGCCTGGTCGCGGGCGGAGGCGAAGAGGACGCGGGAGTTCTGGATGACCATCACGATGCCCGCGTTGATGATGGCGAGGGCGACGCAGAGGCTGACGAAGGTGCCGACGGCGGAGTCGGACCAGGCGGTGACCATCCGGCCGATGTCGCCGCCGGTGAGGGCGGCGAGGTCCGGGGCGCCGACCGTGATGGCGGCCACGGGGACCAGGATGATCACGGTGGAGATCGCGAGGGTGGCGATGACCGTGCGGGCGACGTCGCGGCGCGGGTTCTCCAGCTCCTCGGAGAGGTAGACGGCGGTCGAGAAGCCCTGGGTGACGAAGAGGGCGATCGCCAGCCCGGAGACGACCAGCATGGCCGTGACGGTGTCCGTGTGGCCGCCCGTCCCCGCCACCCGCATCGAGACGAGGCTGCCCGCACCGCGGTGGGCGTGGGTGAAGCCGAGGAGGGCGACGACTCCGGCCGCGATGACTTCGAGGACCAGGAAGACGCCGGTGATCCAGGCGTTGGCCCGCAGGTCCAGCAGGCCGGCGAGGGTGGCCAGGAGCATGACGCCGGCGCCGGTCGGGGCCGGGGCGAGGTGGACGATCGGCGCGAGGTAGTCGGCCGTGCCCATGGCGATCACCGGCGGGACGATCATCACGACGAGCAGGGAGAGGACGAAGACCAGCCAGCCCGCCAGCCGGCCCGCCAGCGTCGACACCATGGCGTACTCGCCGCCGGCGCTGGGGATGAGGGTGCCCAGTTCGGCGTAGCAGAACGCGACGGCGACGCAGAGGAGGGAGCCGATCGCGATCGTGAGGGCGGTCGCGGTGCCGAGCGTGCCGAAGAGGTCGGGCACCACGACGAAGAGCGTGGAGGCGGGCGTCACGCAGGAGAGCGTCAGCAGGGTGCCGCCGACGATGCCGATGGAACGCTTCAGCTGCCGCGGACCACGGGAGCTGTCCGGCGCCTCGGCGAGGGCGGCCTCGGGGGCCTCGGCGGTGGGGAGGGTGTCGGTCACGGGGCTGATGGAACAGGGACGTAAACCGTCACGTCAATGGGTGTTCACCTGCGGAATCCGCAGATATCACCGGGCACGGGAGCCGTGATCGGCACTTCGGAGCAGTGCCGGCCGTGGATCCGCGCCGTGCGGGAACCGCAGCGCGCGGGGCGAAAAAAAGGGGGCCGTCCGCGATGCGGACGGCCCCCGGCCGCTCTCAGTGGTTGCGCGGGAACCCGAGGTCGACGCCGGTCGGGGCGTCGGCCGGGTCGGGCCAGCGGGTGGTGACGACCTTGCCGCGGGTGTAGAAGTGCGTCCCGTCGTTGCCGTAGACGTGGTGGTCGCCGAAGAGGGAGTCCTTCCAGCCGCCGAAGGAGTGGTAGCCCACGGGGACCGGGATCGGGACGTTCACGCCGACCATGCCGGCCTCGATCTCCAGCTGGAAGCGGCGGGCCGCGCCGCCGTCCCGGGTGAAGATCGCGGTGCCGTTGCCGAACGGCGAGTTGTTGATGAGGGCGACACCCTCCTCGTAGGTGTCGACGCGCAGCACGCACAGCACCGGGCCGAAGATCTCGTCCTGGTAGGCCTTGGCGGTGGTGGGCACCTTGTCGAGGAGGGAGATGCCGAGCCAGTGGCCGTCCTCGAAGCCCTCGACCGTGTGGCCGGTGCCGTCGAGCACGACCTCGGCGCCCTCGGCCGCCGCGCCGGTGACGTAGGACGCCACCTTGTCGCGGTGTGCGGCGGTGATGAGGGGGCCCATCTCCGAGGCCGGGTCGTTGCCGGGGCCGATCTTGATCTTCTCGGCGCGTTCGCGGATCTTCGCCACCAGTTCGTCGCCGACCGCGCCGACCGCGACGACGGTCGAGATCGCCATGCAGCGTTCGCCCGCGGAGCCGTAGGCGGCGGAGACGGCCGCGTCGGCCGCCGCGTCCAGGTCGGCGTCCGGCAGGACCAGCATGTGGTTCTTGGCGCCGCCCAGGGCCTGGACGCGCTTGCCGTTGGCGGAGGCGGTGGTGTGGATGTGGCGGGCGATCGGGGTCGAGCCGACGAAGGAGACGGCCTTGACGTCCGGGTGCTCCAGCAGGCGGTCGACGGCCACCTTGTCCCCGTGTACGACGTTGAAGACGCCGTCCGGCAGTCCGGCCTCGGCGAGCAGTTCGGCGATCTTCACCGACGCCGACGGGTCCTTCTCGGACGGCTTCAGCACGAAGGTGTTGCCGCACGCGATGGCCAGCGGGAACATCCACATCGGGACCATCGCCGGGAAGTTGAACGGCGTGATGCCCGCGACGACGCCGAGCGGCTGCCGGATCGACGACACGTCGACCCGGCTCGCGACCTCGGTCGACAGTTCGCCCTTGAGCTGCACGGTGATGCCGCACGCCAGCTCGACGATCTCCAGGCCGCGCGCGACCTCGCCCAGCGCGTCGCTGTGCACCTTGCCGTGCTCGGCGGTGATGAGCTCGGCGATCGCGTCCCGGTTGGCGTCCAGCAGGGCGCGGAACTTGAAGAGGATGGCGGTGCGCTTGGCGAGCGAGGAGGTGCCCCAGGTCGCGTAGGCGTCCTTGGCGGCGGCGACGGCCGCGTCGACCTCCTCCACGGTGGCGAAGGGGACCTTCGTGGTGACCGCGCCGGTCGCCGGGTCGGTGACCGGCCCATAGCTGCCCGACTCCGCTGCGGTGCCCGCTACGGGCTTTCCGCCGATCCAGTGGTTGACGATCTTCGTCATGCCCAGATGCTCCTTCACAGATGGCGGCGTCGGGTGGAGACGTGCCGTTGGTACAGCTCTCGTGCCTTGTCCGCGGCCGGCCCGGTCGCGGCCACGGGTACATCCCACCAGTCCTGCGCCGGGGGCGCGCCCGACACTGTGTCTGCGGTTTCGGTGTCCGCGTAGACACAAGTGGGAGTGTCCGCGGCCCGCGCCCCGGCGAGTGCCGCGCGCCGCTCCCGGACGGTCTTGGCGCGCGGTACGCGCATCCCCCGACCGGCCGCGTCGGCGGCGGGGTCGAGGGGGTCGGCGGGGTCGGCGGGGTCGCCGGAAAGCGCAGCCCCGGCGGGGGAACCCTCGGCAGGCCGAGGGCGGCGGAACGCCGTGCCGAGCCGTTCGGCGCCGACCGCCTCCGAGTAGGTGCGCACCGCGTGGGCCGTCCGCGCGGACGTCGCTCCGTACGCACCGGCGGGAAACACGCACGGCCGGACCCGGCCGTCCGGAGCGCCGGTCCCGAAGTCGGCGAACCTGCCCAACTCGGCTCCGCCATCTGGGTGTTGCCCGTCGTGGCGGCACGGCGGACCGGACGGCCGCCGGCCGCCGGGCGTGCTCCGTGAAACCTCCGGCGCGGGGCCGCAGCGAGCGGGGAGTCGTCGCTCGCCCTCCGCTCCTGCCAGGGCGGGGCGGCTGCCCGCGCCGGAGGCGATCTGTGCCCGGGTGCCCCGGGGCGTGTGTCCGGAGCCATGGACTCCGGCGAACTCGCCGTCCCGGCCCGGGAGACCGCTGTACGCGCGGCCGGCCCGCCCGGGGCCGACACCCGGGGCGTGCCCGGCGCCGGGGGTGGCACCCCGCGCGACGTACAGCTCACCACTCATCCGGCCCTCACAGCAGCCCGACGGCGGTGTCCACGGCGGCGGTCACATCGCCGTCCGCCGGGTACAGCAGCGAACGGCCCACCACCAGGCCCCGCACGGTGGGGAGTCGGAGGGCGCCGCGCCACTTCTCGTAGGCGCCGTCCTGCTCCTCGACGGAGCCGCCGACCTCACCGCCGAGGAGCACGGCGGGCAGCGTCGAGGTCTCCATGACCTGGGCCATGTCGTCGGGGTTCTCGGTGACGGGCAGCTTGAGCCAGGTGTAGGCCGAACTGCCGCCCAGGCCCGAGGCGATGGCGATCGACCTGGTGACCGCCTCGGCGGAGAGGTCGTTGCGCAGCCTGCCCTCGGGAGTACGGCCGCTGATGAACGGCTCGACGAAGACGGGGAGCCGGCGTGCGGCCATGTCGTCGACGGCGCGGGCGCTGGACTCCAGGGTGGTCAGCGAGCCCGGGTCGTCGTAGTCGATGCGCAGCAGCAGCTTGCCCGCGTCGAAGCCGAGCCGCTCGATGTCCTGGGCGCGGTGGCCGGTGAAGCGGTCGTCGAGTTCGAAGGCGGCGCCCTGGAGTCCGCCCCGGTTCATGGAGCCCATGACGACCTTGTGGTCGAGGACGCCGAGCAGCAGCAGGTCGTCGAGGATGTCGGCGGTCGCGAGGACCCCGTCCACGCCGGGGCGCGACAGCGCGAGGCAGAGGCGTTCCAGGAGGTCGGCGCGGTTGGCCATGGCGAGCCGCCGGCCGCCGACGCCGAGGGCGCCGCGCGCGGGGTGGTCGGCGGCGACGATCATCAGCCGGCCGTCCTCGTTGAGCAGCGGGCGGCGGGCGCGGCGGGCGGCGGCCTCGGCGATCGCCTCGGGGTGCCGGGCGCGGACCCGGACCAGCTCGGAGATGTCCACGCGGGGGCCGGTGACGCCCTCGTGGTTCCGGTGGGCGTGCGGCACCGCGTGGCCGCCCTCGCGGTCCGGTCGCGCGTGCGTCACGGCGTCCGCGCCCTCGTGCTCGGCGCCGGGCACCCGGGCCGCCCTCACTTCACCGCTCCGGCGGCGAGCGCGTCGGCGACCTCGGCGGCCGTGGGCATCGCGGAGGAGCACTCCAGGCGCGAGGCGACGATCGCCCCGGCCGCGTTGGCGTGGCGCATGGTCCGCTCCAGGTCCCAGCCCGCCAGCAGGCCGTGGCAGAGCGAGCCGCCGAAGGCGTCGCCCGCGCCGAGTCCGTTGAGGACGGTGACGGGCAGCGGCGGCACCTCGGCCGACTCGCCGTCCCGGCTGACCGCGAGGACACCCTTGGGCCCCTGCTTGACGACGGCGAGTTCGACTCCGGCGTCGAGGAGGGCGCGGGCGGCGGCGTGCGGTTCGCGGACGCCGGTGGCGACCTCCACCTCGTCGAGGTTGCCGACGGCGACGGTGGTGTGGCGCAGGGCCTCTTCGTAGAAGGGGCGCGCGGAGGCGGGGTCCTTCCAGAACATGGGCCGCCAGTCGAGGTCGAAGACCGTCGTACCGGCTTTGGCGCGGTGGGCGAGGGCCGCGAGGGTCGCCGTACGGCTGGGCTCCTCGCTCAGGCCCGTGCCGGTCATCCAGAAGACGCGGGTCTCCTTGATGGCGTCCAAGTCCAGGTCGTGGGCGTCGAGTTCGAGGTCGGGCGCCTTGGGCTGCCGGTAGAAGTAGAGCGGGAAGTCGTCCGGCGGGAAGACCTCGCAGAAGGTGACCGGGGTCGGCAGGCCGGCGACCGGGGTGACCCAGCGGTCGTCGACGCCGAAGCCGCGCAGCGCCTCGTGCAGGTAGGTCCCGAACGGGTCGTCGCCGGTGCGGGTGATGACGGCGGTGGACCGTCCCAGCCGGGCCGCCGCGACGGCGACGTTGGTCGCCGAACCGCCGAGGAACTTCCCGAAGGTCGACACCTGGGCCAGCGGGACGCCCGCCTGGAGCGGGTAGAGGTCCACTCCGATCCGCCCCATGGTGATCAGGTCGTACGCCATCGACTTCCCTTCGTACCGCTGCCTTCGTACCGCTGCCCTCGTCCGGTGCCCTGGACCGGCTCGCGTCGGCTTCCGTGTCGGCTTCCGTATCGGCTCTCCCCGGTTTCTAGCCCCGCGCCCGGCGCCCTGTCAATGTTTTGTCCGGACATTCGGACGAGACCGGCCGTCCGGTGCCGCCTCCCCGCCTCCGTCCGGGTCGCCCGGCGGGTTTTCCGGACGTCTCTCCGGCCGGTGTCAACGCGCCGCGCCCACGGCCCGGCGTACGCCTCTGCGTCACCTTCGTCACAAACGTCCCCGCTGTGTCACGCATATCGCCTGTACACGGGTTTTGCGTCACACCCGCACGACAGGCACGTCCCGGCCCTCACTCCGCGTCGTTCACGAGGCACAGATTTGTGATCGCCAGCGCAGCGCACGGCGCCCCCCGCGACCGGCCCCCCGGCCGCCGCCGTGGCGCGCGCGGGGAGGTGCCCTCATGACCGACCGCCGGCTCTGGTCGTACAAGGAGATCGCTGCGCACATCCGGGTCCAGCCGGACACCGTCCGCTCCTACCGCAAGCACGGACTGCTGCCGCCGCCCGACCACGTGGAGGGCGGCAAGCCCTACTGGTACGCCGACACGGTCCGCGCGTGGGTGGCCTCCCGCCCCCGCAACCGGAGCCGCGGCGACCACTGACCCCCCGGGGAAAGCCGACGACGACTCCGTGCCCCGCCTCCGGGTGGGGCACAGTCGTCCCATGAACTTCTCCGCCAAGCCGGTCCTCACCGGCGGAAAGACCGTCCTGCGCCCCTTCACCGAGGCCGACGCCGACACCATGTGGGAGCTGGTGCGGGACCCCGAGGTCGTCCGTTTCACCTTCGGACCCTCGACCGAACTGACCCTGGACGGCCTGCGCTCCTGGTACGGCTCCCGGTCGGACCGGCCCGACCGCCTCGACCTCGCGGTCACCGAGCCGGTCACCGGCGAGGTTCTCGGCGAGGTCGTCCTGCACGACTGGGACCCGGCCGCCCGTAGCTGTACGTTCCGCACCCTGATCGGTCCGCGCGGTCGCGGCCGGGGCGTCGGCACCGAGGCGACCCGGCTCGTCATCCAGCACGCCTTCGAACAACTCGGCCTGCACCGCGTCGAGTTGGCGGTCTACGGCAATAATCCCCGGGCCCGCCGGGTCTACGAGAAGGTCGGCTTCGTGGTCGAGGGCGTGCGTCGCGAGGCGCACCTGCGGGACGGCGAGTGGGTCGACGAGGTGATCATGGCGGTGCTGGACCGGGAGTGGGCCGCGCTCAGGCCCACGGTTCGATGACCGTCACCCCTGCCCCCGCCACCGACACCGTCCCGGACTCCGCCGACACCGTTGCGGACTCCGGCCCGGCCGCCGTACCCATCGCCGCCAGGGCGGCCGGGGCGGCGGCCAGGGGCACGGCCGAGGTGACCAGGAGGTCGGGGCGCAGGAGGCCCGACGCGACCAGTTCCAGCAGGGGCGGGTAGGTGTGCGCGGCCATGCCGTGGCTGCCGAGGAGTTCGAGTTCCAGGGCGATCACGCGGGCCATCGGGACCGGGGTGGTGCCGGCCGGCGAGGGCAGCAGGCCGACCTGGACGTGGCGGCCCCGGCGGCGCAGGCCGTTCACCGAGGCGGCGCAGGTGGCCGGTGACCCGAGGGCGTCCAGGGAGAGGTGGGCGCCGCCACCGGTCAGCTCGCGCACCGCGAGCGCGGTGTCCACGGTGGTGGCCGCGTCCACGCACACCGCCGCTCCGAACCTCCGCGCCAGCTCCAGGGCTCGGGGCGAGACGTCGACGGCGACGACCCGGGCCCCGGCAGCGGCGGCGATCATCACCGCCGACAGTCCCACTCCCCCGCAGCCGTGCACCGCGACCCACTCCCCCGCCGCCACCCGGCCCTGCCGCACCACCGCGCGGAACGCCGTGGCGAACCGGCAGCCGAGCGAGGCCGCCGTCGCGAAGGACATCGCCTCCGGTACCGCGACCAGGTTCACGTCGGCGTGGTCCAGCGCCACGTACTGGGCGAAGGAACCCCAGTGCGTGAACCCCGGCTGGGTCTGCCGCTCGCACACCTGCTGATCGCCCGCCGCGCACGCCCCGCAGCTTCCGCACGCGCACACGAACGGCACGGTCACCCGGTCCCCGGGGCGCCAGTCGGTGACCCGGTCCCCCACCGCCTCGACCACACCGGCGAGTTCGTGGCCCGGCACATGCGGCAGCGCGATGTCCGGGTCGTGGCCCTGCCAGCCGTGCCAGTCGCTGCGGCACAGCCCGGTCGCCTCGACACGCACCACGACCCCGTGCCCGGCGGGGAGCGGGTCGGCCACCTCCCGCACCTCGGGCCGCTCCCCGTACCGCTCGAAGACCACAGCTCGCATCAGGCGCCTCCCGCTCGTTCCGCCGCCGGTCATCGTCCTGGGGCCGAACGCTAACGCGAGCCAGGACGCGGGGTGCCGCCACACCCGCTCCCCGGCCCGCGCGACCCCCCTTGGAGAAATACCCCCTAGGGGTATACTCTGAGTGAAGATGAGCCACCCTGGGCCACGCAGGCCACACACGCCTCGACTAGGAGAACGACATGACCGCCCAGACCGACACCCCGGTTTCCGTCACCGCCGTCTACCAGGTGAGCGGAATGAGCTGCGGACACTGCGAGGGCGCCGTCTCCGGTGAACTCTCCGGGCTCCCCGGCGTCAGCGCGGTGCAGGCCGTCGCCGCCACCGGCGAGGTCACGGTCGTCTCCGCCGCCCCGCTCGACCCGGCCGCCGTCCGCGCGGCCGTCGACGAGGCGGGCTTCGAGCTCGTCGAGCGGGTCTGAGCGCCCGCACCCCTCTGCTCTCCGACCGGGCCGTACCGACCGGCTGATACCGGCTCCGTGCGGTCCGGTCCGATGTCTGGAGTCCGGACATGCCCAGCACCACCACCGGCACACCCCCGGCCGCCCCGGCGCGGACCACCGACGTCGAGCTGCTCATCGGCGGGATGACCTGCGCCTCGTGCGCGGCCCGCGTCGAGAAGAAGCTCAACCGGCTGGACGGCGTCAGCGCCACGGTCAACTACGCGACGGAGAAGGCGAAGGTCAGCTACCCGGCCGGGATCCAGGTGGCCGACCTGATCGCCACCGTGGTGAAGACCGGATACACGGCCGAGGAACCTCCGCCGCCCGCACCCGAGCCGCCGCGGACCGACGCCGAGCCGCCCGAGGACCCCGAACTCGCCGCCCTGCGCACGCGGTTCACCGTCTCCGCCGTCCTCGCCCTGCCCGTCGTCCTGCTCTCCATGGTCCCGGCCCTGCAGTTCGACGGCTGGCAGTGGGTGGCGCTCGCCCTCGCCGCACCCGTGGTCGTCCAAGGCGGCCTGCCCTTCCACCGGGCCGCCTGGACCAACGCGCGGCACGGCGCGGCGACCATGGACACCCTCGTCTCGGTGGGCACGCTCGCCGCGTTCGGCTGGTCACTGTGGGCGCTGTTCTGGGGCGACGCGGGCATGACCGGCATGCACGACGAGTTCAGCCTCACCGTCTCGCGTACGGACGGCGCCTCGACGCTCTATCTCGAAGTCGCCGCCGGGGTCGTCGCGTTCATCCTGCTGGGCCGCTATCTGGAGGCGCGCTCCAAGCGCCGCGCCGGGGCCGCCCTGCGCGCCCTGCTCCAACTCGGCGCGAAGGACGTGACGGTACTGCGCGACGGGCGTGAAGTGCGGCTCCCCGTCAGCCGGTTGGCGGTCGGCGACCACTTCGTCGTACGGCCCGGGGAGAAGATCGCCACCGACGGCACGGTGGTCGAGGGCGTCTCCGCGGTCGACGCCTCCATGCTGACCGGCGAGTCGGTCCCGGTGGACGTCGCGGCCGGCTCGTCCGTCGCCGGCGCGACCGTGAACGCCGGCGGCCGGCTCGTGGTGGCGGCGACCCGCGTCGGCTCGGACACCCAACTCGCCCGCATGGCACGGCTGGTGGAGGACGCGCAGAACGGCAAGGCCCAGGTGCAGCGGCTCGCCGACCGGATCTCCGGGATCTTCGTGCCGGCCGTCCTGCTGCTCGCGCTCGCCACCTTCGGCGGGTGGCTCGGGGTCACCGGGGACACGGTCGCCGCGTTCACGGCTGCCGTCGCCGTCCTGATCATCGCCTGCCCGTGCGCCCTGGGCCTGGCCACCCCGACCGCGCTCATGGTCGGCACCGGACGCGGCGCCCAGCTCGGCATCCTGATCAAGGGCCCCGAGGTCCTGGAGTCCACCCGCCGCGTCGACACCGTCGTCCTGGACAAGACCGGCACGGTCACCACCGGCCGCATGACCCTCCAGGAGATCCACGTCGCGGACGGCGCCGACGAGACCGAGGTGCTGCGGCTCGCGGGCGCCCTGGAGCACGCCTCCGAACACCCCGTCGCCCGCGCCGTCGCGGCCGGCGCCGAGGAGCGGGTGGGACCGCTGCCCCGCGCCGAGCACTTCGAGAACGTCCCCGGGCGCGGCGTGCGTGGGCGGGTCGAGGGGCGCGAAGTGGCCGTGGGGCGCCTCTTCGCCACCCTGCCCGAGGAGTTGGCCCGCGCGAGGTCGGCAGCGGAGAGCGGCGGCCGTACGGCCGTGGTGGTCGGCTGGGACGGGACGGCGCGCGGCGTCCTCGCGGTCGCCGACGCGGTGAAGGAGACCAGCGCGGAGGCCGTACGGCGGCTGCGCGCCCTCGGGCTCACGCCGATCCTGCTGACCGGGGACAACCGGACGGTCGCCGAGGCGGTCGCCCGCGCCGTGGGCATCGATCCCGCGGACGTGATCGCCGAGGTGCTGCCCGAGGAGAAGGCCGACGTCGTACGGCGACTGCGCGGCGAGGGCCGGACCGTCGCCATGGTGGGCGACGGCGTGAACGACGCGGCGGCGCTCGCCACCGCCGATCTGGGACTCGCGATGGGCACCGGGACGGACGCGGCGATCGAGGCGGCCGACCTGACGCTGGTGCGCGGGGATCTGCGGGTGGCCGCGGACGCCATCCGGCTCTCCCGGCGGACGCTCGCCACCATCAAGGGCAACCTCGTGTGGGCCTTCGGCTACAACGTGGCCGCGCTGCCACTGGCCGCCGCCGGGCTGCTGAACCCGATGATCGCGGGGGCCGCCATGGCCTTCTCCTCGGTGTTCGTGGTGACCAACAGCCTCCGGCTGCGCGGGTTCCGCTGAAATCCCCGCAAGTTACCGGGAGTTACCGGTACCGGAAGTAAGAGTCCCTCTAGAGTCCGGAGCGAGCCTCACATAAGCTCTTCACAAGGCTCGCGCATCATCCTTACGCTGGTGCCCCGTTCGGGGTTTCGGGGCTCTTGCGTACCTAACGGACATATGCAAGAGACGCAGATCACAGTGATGTGAATGTAACCATCGAAGGGGTACGAAGGTCTAAGTTGACGATGTCGGCAAGCGTCTTGGGGGGCGCGAACCGGCATCTGGGGATGTCTTGGGGGACTTCCTCAGTAATGCGTTGCCGGGACACGTACACCGGGGAGCTTTGAGCGGCCCTCCCGTGCGTGCGATGTCCCGGCAGAGCGCACCCAGGGGCGGTGCGAGCACTTTTGCTCGTTCTGCTCAACCGAGCTCCGGCTCGATCGGGCTTCGGCTCATCGAGCTCTCGGCTCACCGAGCTTCGGCTCAACAGCGATTCAGGCGCTGGTTTTCTCACAGACGCCCGGCCGGATCCCGTGGGGGGAATCCGCACCGGGACATGGGAAGGCGCCCTGGACGCCGGCCCGTGGGGGGACCGTCGCCAGGGCGCCTTCTTTTTTTCTGAAGGCTCTCTTCGCCTCCTGAGTGCGGTACTTGAGGGGTCAGCGTCCCTCGACCGGCACGAAGTCACGCTCGACCACGCCCGTGTAGATCTGGCGCGGGCGGCCGATGCGGGAGCCGGGCTCCTTGATCATCTCGTGCCACTGGGCGATCCAGCCCGGGAGGCGGCCCAGGGCGAAGAGGACCGTGAACATCTCGGTCGGGAAGCCCATCGCCCGGTAGATCAGACCGGTGTAGAAGTCGACGTTCGGGTAGAGGCTGCGCGAGACGAAGTAGTCGTCGGAGAGCGCGTGCTCCTCCAGCTTCAGCGCGATGTCCAGCAGCTCGTCGGACTTGCCGAGCGCCGAGAGGACGTCGTGCGCCGCCGCCTTGATGATCTTCGCGCGCGGGTCGAAGTTCTTGTAGACCCGGTGGCCGAAGCCCATCAGCCGGACGCCGTCCTCCTTGTTCTTCACCTTGCGGATGAAGGAGTCGACGTCGCCGCCGGAGGCCTGGATGCCCTCCAGCATCTCCAGCACGGACTGGTTGGCACCGCCGTGCAGCGGGCCCCACAGCGCGTTGATGCCGGCCGAGATCGACGCGAACATGTTGGCCTGCGAGGAGCCGACCAGACGGACCGTCGAGGTCGAACAGTTCTGCTCGTGGTCCGCGTGCAGGATCAGCAGCTTGTCGAGCGCGGAGACGACGACCGGGTCGAGGTCGTACTCCTGCGCCGGCACCGAGAAGGTCATCCGCAGGAAGTTCTCGACGTAGCCGAGGTCGTTGCGCGGATAGACGAAGGGGTGGCCGATCGACTTCTTGTACGCGTACGCCGCGATCGTCGGAAGCTTGGCGAGCAGGCGGATCGTGGAGAGGTTGCGCTGCTTCTCGTCGAACGGGTTGTGGCTGTCCTGGTAGAAGGTGGACAGCGCCGAGACGACCGAGGAGAGCATCGCCATCGGGTGGGCGTCGCGCGGGAAGCCCTTGTAGAAGTTCTTGACGTCCTCGTGCAGCAGGGTGTGCTGCGTGATGTCGTTCTTGAAGACGGTGAGCTCGTCGACGGTGGGAAGCTCACCGTTGATGAGCAGGTAGGCGACCTCCACGAAGGTGGAGCGCTCGGCCAGCTGCTCGATCGGGTAGCCGCGGTACCGGAGGATGCCCTGCTCGCCGTCGAGGTAGGTGATGGCGGATTTATAGGCGGCGGTGTTTCCGTAGCCGCTGTCCAGGGTCACCAGACCGGTCTGGGCGCGGAGCTTCCCGATGTCGAAGCCCTTGTCCCCGACGGTGCTGTCGATCACCGGGTAGGTGTACTCGCCGTCGCCGAACCGCAGTACTACAGCGTTCTTGGTGTGCTCGCTCACGTCATCCCTCACCGACGTTGTGCCTCTTCTTCGAGGTTGCCCTGACTGTCTCTACCATCCCCCATTTGGCGCACGAGAGTGCACTCGGGGTCGAGCATTGGGCCTATTGGCGGCACTCAGTGCCGCCAACCTGCTCATCCTGCCTCCTCCACCCCGGGCTCTGGAAGAGCTCTGTGACCTTCGCGACTCATTTGATCGATCATTTTTCGTGGTGCGCGGGTCGCCCGTGCCGGGTCACCCGCCCGCGAGCCGGAAATCCAGCGCCGTGCAGCGCCGGCCCGCCGACACCGTGCGCACCGCCTGGCCTATCGCCCTGCGCGACCCCACCAGGACGACCAGCCGCTTGGCCCTGGTCACCGCCGTGTAGAGCAGGTTCCGCTGGAGCATCATCCACGCGCCCGTGGTGACCGGGATCACCACCGCCGGGTACTCGCTGCCCTGGGAGCGGTGGATGGTCACCGCGTACGCGTGCGCCAGCTCGTCCAGTTCGTCGAAGTCGTACGGGACCTCCTCGTCCTCGTCGGTCAGCACCGTGAGGCGCTGGTCGACCGGGTCGAGGGAGGTGACCACGCCGACGGTCCCGTTGAAGACGCCGTTCTCGCCCTTGTCGTAGTTGTTGCGGATCTGGGTGACCTTGTCGCCGACCCGGAAGACCCGGCCGCCGAACCGCTTCTCGGGCAGGTCGGGGCGGCCGGGCGTGATCGCCTGCTGGAGCAGCCCGTTGAGGGTGCCGGCGCCGGCCGGTCCGCGGTGCATGGGCGCGAGCACCTGCACGTCCCGGCGCGGGTCGAGTCCGAACCGGGCCGGGATCCGCCGGGCCGCCACGTCCACGGTGAGCCGGCCCGTCTCCTCCGTGTCGTCCTCGACGAAGAGGAAGAAGTCCTTCATGCCGTCCGTGACCGGGTGCTGACCGGAGTTGATGCGGTGCGCGTTGGTCACCACGCCCGACTGCTGGGCCTGGCGGAACACCCGGGTGAGGCGCACCGCCGGGACCGGGCCGCCGTCGGCCAGCAGATCGCGCAGCACCTCGCCGGCGCCGACGCTGGGCAGCTGGTCCACGTCTCCCACGAAGAGCAGGTGGGCACCCGGCGGCACCGCCTTGACGAGCTTGTTGGCGAGCAGGAGATCGAGCATGGAGGCCTCGTCGACGACCACCAGGTCGGCGTCCAGGGGCCGTTCCTTGTCGTACGCCGCGTCGCCGCCGGGCTTGAGTTCCAGCAGCCGGTGGACGGTGGACGCCTCGGCGCCGGTGAGTTCGGCCAGCCGCTTGGCGGCCCGGCCGGTGGGCGCGGCGAGGACGACCCGGGCCTTCTTGGCGCGGGCCAGCTCGACGATCGAGCGCACGGTGAACGACTTGCCGCAGCCGGGGCCGCCGGTCAGGACGGCGACCTTCTGCGTCAACGCGAGCCGCACGGCGGCCTGTTGCTCGGGAGCCAGCTCCACACCCGTGCGCCCCCGCAGCCAGGCCAGCGCCTTGTCCCACGCCACGTCGTTGAAGGCGGGCATCCGGTCCTCCTCGGCGCGCAGCAGCCGGCGCAGCTGGGCGGCGAGGGAGAGTTCGGCGCGGTGGAAGGGGACGAGGTAGACGGCGGTGACGGGTTCCGCCTCGCCGTCGGGGCCGGGGACCTTCTCCCGTACGACACCGGGGTCGCCCGACTCCTCGTCCGGCAGCGCCAGTTCGGCGAGGCACTCGATGACGAGACCGGTGTCGACCTGGAGGAGTTTGACGGCGTCCGCGATCAGGCGCTCCTCGGGGAGATAGCAGTTGCCCTGGTCGGTCGCCTGCGAAAGGGCGTACTGCAGGCCCGCCTTGACGCGCTCGGGGCTGTCGTGCGGGATGCCGACGGACTGGGCGATCTTGTCGGCGGTGAGGAAACCGATGCCCCAGACGTCGGAGGCCAGCCGGTAGGGCCGGTTCTTCACGACGGAGATCGACACGTCGCCGTACTTCTTGTAGATGCGGACCGCGATCGAGGTGGAGACCTCGACGGTCTGGAGGAAGAGCATGACCTCCTTGATCGCCTTCTGCTCCTCCCAGGCGTCGGCGATCTTCTTCGTGCGCTTGGGACCGAGCCCGGGCACCTCGACGAGCCGCTTGGGCTCCTCCTCGATGATCCGCAGGGTGTCCAGCCCGAAGTGCTGGGTGATCCGGTCGGCGAAGACGGGCCCGATGCCCTTGACGAGCCCGGAGCCGAGGTAGCGGCGGATGCCCTGGACGGTGGCGGGCAGCAGCGTCGTGTAGTTCTCCACGGTGAACTGCTTGCCGTACTGCTGGTGCGAGCCCCAACGGCCCTCCATCCGCAGGGACTCGCCGACCTGCGCGCCGAGCAGCGCGCCGACGACCGTCAGCAGGTCTCCGCCGCCGCGGCCGGTGTCCACCCGGGCGACCGTGTAGCCGTTCTCCTCGTTGGCGTACGTGATCCGCTCCAGGACGCCTTCGAGCGTCGCGAGCCGCCGCTCGCCCGTGGGGTTCCCCGCCTGATTGGACATGATCCGACGGTACCGGCCGGGTCCGACAACAGTGGCGGCGGCGGTGTCTCAGCGGGACCGTGGCCGGTTCTGCAAGGCGGCGGCCCGCCGCGCCCAGGCCCCCGTCGGCGGGGGCTCCGCGCCGGTCCCCGACACGGGCGGCGAGTAGCCGTGCGCGGCACCGCCGATCGGGTTCTCGGGGCCCCGCCCGGACGACGCCCGAGCCTCCCTCTCGCGCGTGGCCTGCCGAGCGGCCGTCTCGAACGCGGCCGGGTCCGCCCCGGACTCGTTCGCGATCGCCCCCGGCTGTCCCCCCGCGGCCACCTGGAACGCGTACGGGTCCAACTCCCAGCCCAGGGGCCCTGAAGTGGCGCGCAGGGACTCCGGGCCGGGCGGGACGGGCGGCGGATCCGGCTGCGCCGACGCCGCCGGGACGTCATGCGGCCGCGGCCCCGCATCCGCTTGGGCCGTCGCCCACTGCGCCTCCTGCGCCTGCGGCCACGCCCGCTCCTGCGTCGCCGCCCAGTGGGCGTCTCGCGCCGACTGCTGTACCTCCCGCGTCTGCGGCCAGGCATCCCCCTGGGCCCCGACCCAGCGGGCGTCTTGCGCCTGCCGCCGCCCCTCCTGCGCCAGCAGCCAATCATCCGTCTGGGGCTCAGCCCGCGGGGCGTCTTGCGCCTGCCGCCGCCCCTCCTGCGCTCGCGGCCACGCCTGCTCCTGGGACCCCGCCCAGTGGGCGCCTTGCGCCCGTTGCTCCGTCTCCCGCGCCTGCAGCGACCCGTCCGCCTCGGACCTCACCGAGTGGGCAGCTTGCGCCCGTTGCTCCGCCTCCTGCGGCCACGCCCACTCCTGCGCCCCCATCCACGGCACCCCTGGCGCTGCCGACCGCTGCGCCTCGTGCTCCGCCGGCTGCCGCGCCTCCGGTTCCGCCGACTGACGCATCGCGTTGCGGCTGAGCCTCAGCGCCTCCTCCACTTGTCGCCGGTACCGCGCCTCCTCGTCCTGGACGGCCTGCGGCGGCCGCGAGTCGGTGAGGCTGGCTTCCTCGGCGCGTCGCAGGGCCTCCTGGAACCGCGCCTCCTCGTCCTGGACGGCCTGCGGCGGCCGCGAGTCGTCGAGGCTGGCTGCCTCGGCGCGCCGCAGATCCCGCAGGAACAGCTCCTCCGCGTCGAGGGCCGGGGGCGCGAACGCGCGGATCCCGCGCTCCTGCGCCACCGCGCGTTCGTAGTTCGCGACAAACTGTGCCGGGGGTGGCGGCTGGGCGGCGGCCTGTTCGTAGACCGGGGGCTGCGGGCTCGCGTGCGACGCGGTTCCGCCCGGTGTGAAGTCCCACGGCCCCTGCGGCTGGTCGAGGTAGAAGGGCGGGTACTCCTCCGAGTCGGTGGGAGAACCCGTCGGTCCGTCTGCCATCGCGCGTCACCCCCGCTTTCCGCCCCGACACGTTCGGGAAACCGTGATCCACAACGGCACGCGGGACCCGTCGGTTCACCCGGGCCCGCAGTCACGATCTGGTCTCAGCCGCTCCGGAGGGGTTGATTCCGCGCCGTGTAATCGATTCCAATCCTCCGTGTAATCGATTCCACGAGGAGGTGGAGCGGCGATGGCGAGCATCAAGGATGTCTCCGCCGAGGCGGGTGTGTCCGTGGCCACGGTGTCCCGTGTGCTCAACGACCATCCGTCCGTGAGCGCCGACGCGCGCACCCGTGTGCTGGCCGCCGTCGAGGCCCTGGGCTACCGCCCGAACGCCGTCGCCCGGTCCCTGCGCACCGACCAGACCCGCACCCTCGGCCTGGTCATCAGCGATGTGCTGAACCCCTACTTCACCGAACTGGCCCGCTCCGTCGAGGAGGAGGCCCGCGCGCTCGGCTACAGCGTCATCATCGGCAACGCCGACGAGCGGCCCGACCTCCAGGACCACCACGTACGGACGCTGCTGGACCGCCGTATCGACGGACTGCTCGTCTCGCCCGCCGACGGCGGGTCGCCCGGCATCCTGGACGCCGCGCGCGCGGGGACGCCGATGGTCTTCGTGGACCGGTGGATCCCGGGCGTGGACGTGCCGGTCGTCCGGTCCGACGGCCGGGGGGCCGTGCGGGACCTCGTGGCGCATCTGCACGCCCTGGGGCACCGCCGGCTCGCCATCATCGCGGGCCCGGCGGCCACCACCACCGGCAGCGAGCGCGTCGAGGCGTTCCGGGAGGCGCTCGCCGAGTACGGGATACCCCTGCCGGACGTCTATATCGGGCAGGGCGACTTCCAGGCCGAGAGCGGACGCCGGGTCACCGAGGGCTTCCTCGACCTCCCGGAGCCGCCCGAGGTCGTCTTCGCGGCCGACAACCTGATGGCCCTGGGCGCGCTGGACGCCGTGCGCGCGCGGGGACTTCGGATTCCCGAGGACATCGCGCTGGCCGCGTTCGACGACATCCGCTGGTTCGTGCACACCGATCCGCCGATCACCGCGATCGCCCAGCCCACGGGCGAGTTGGGGCGGGCCGCCGTGCGCGCCCTGGTCGACCGGATCGAGGGGCGGCCCCCGCAGTCCGTCACCCTTCCCGCCCGGCTCGTGGTGCGCCGCTCCTGCGGCGAGCCGGACCCCGGGCCATCCCCTGTTCGAAGGAGCCATTCGTGAGCAACCAGGACGAGTTGCTGCGCATCGAGGGCATACGCAAGACCTTTCCCGGAGTGGTCGCGCTGGACGGCGTCGACTTCGATCTGCGCCGGGGCGAGGTCCATGTGCTGCTCGGTGAGAACGGCGCCGGCAAGAGCACCCTCATCAAGATGCTCTCCGGCGCCTACCGTCCCGACGGCGGGCGCATCCTGGTCGGGGGCGAGGAGGTGCGCATCCACGGTGCGCAGGACTCCGAGCGTCTCGGGATCGCCACCATCTACCAGGAGTTCAACCTCGTCCCCGACCTGACGGTCGCCGAGAACATCTTCCTGGGCCGCCAGCCGCGCCGCTACGGGATGATCGACCGCAAGCGGATGGAGGCGGACGCCGCCGTCCTCCTGCAGCGCGTCGGTGTGAACGTGGAGCCGCGCGCGCTCGTGCGTGAACTCGGCATCGCCCGGCTCCAGATGGTCGAGATCGCGAAGGCGCTCAGCCTGGACACCCGGGTCCTGATCATGGACGAGCCGACCGCCGTGCTCACCTCCGAGGAGGTCGAGAAGCTCTTCGCGATCGTGCGCACCCTGCGCGAGGACGGCGTCGGGATCGTCTTCATCACCCACCACCTGGACGAGATCGCCGCCCTGGGCGACCGGGTCACCGTCATCCGCGACGGCAGGAGCGTCGGCCAGGTGCCCGCCACCACGCCCGAGGACGAACTCGTACGGCTGATGGTGGGCCGTTCCATCGAGCAGCAGTACCCGCGTGAACGGGCCGACACCGGGGCCGCGTTGCTCACCGTCGAGGGGCTCACCCGGGACGGTGTCTTCCACGACGTGAGCTTCGAGGTGCGGGCCGGTGAGGTCGTCGGTGTCGCCGGGCTCGTCGGGGCCGGCCGGACGGAGGTCGCCCGCGCGGTCTTCGGGGCCGACCCCTACGACACGGGGGCCGTGCGGGTGGACGGCGCCGCGCTGCGCCGGCACGACGTCAACGCGGCCCTGGCGGCCGGGATCGGGCTGGTGCCCGAGGACCGCAAGGGCCAGGGGCTCGTACTCGACCAGTCGGTGGCGGAGAACCTCGGGCTGGTCACCCTGCGGGCCGCCACCAGAGGCGGCCTCGTCGACCGGAAGAAGCAGCTCGAGTCGGCGGCCCGGATCGCCGGGCAGCTGGGCGTGCGGATGGCCGGACTCGGCCAGCACGTACGGACGTTGTCCGGCGGCAACCAGCAGAAGGTCGTCATCGGCAAGTGGCTGCTCGCCGACACCAGGGTGCTGATCCTCGACGAGCCGACGCGCGGGATCGACGTCGGCGCCAAGGTCGAGATCTACCAGCTGATCAACGAGCTGACGGCAGCCGGCGCCGCCGTCCTGATGATCTCCAGCGATCTGCCGGAGGTCCTCGGCATGAGCGACCGGGTGCTGGTGATGGCCCAGGGCCGGATCGCGGGCGAACTCCGCGCCGGTGAGGCCACCCAGGACTCCGTGATGGCACTCGCCGTCAGCACACCAACGCACGCAACTACCGCTGTGGAGGGCCACCGTGGCCACTGACACGCTCAAGAGCACGCCGGGCGCGAGTGGCGCCTCGGGTATCCGCAGGCTGCTGCTGGACAACGGGGCGCTGACCGCGCTCATCGTCCTGGTCGTCGCCATGTCGGCGCTCTCCGGCGACTTCCTCACCACCGACAACCTGCTGAACGTCGGCGTCCAGGCCGCCGTGACCGCCATCCTCGCCTTCGGTGTCACCTTCGTGATCGTCTCGGCGGGCATCGACCTGTCGGTCGGTTCGGTGGCGGCCCTGTCGGCCACCGTCCTCGCCTGGACCGCCACCCAGCACGGCGTCCCGGTCGTCCTCGCGGTGATCCTCGCGATCGCCACCGGTATCGCGGCCGGCCTGGTCAACGGCTTCCTGATCGCCTACGGCAAACTGCCGCCGTTCATCGCCACGCTCGCCATGCTCTCGGTGGGCCGCGGTCTGGCCCTGGTGATCTCGCAGGGCTCCCCGATCGCCTTCCCCTCCTCCGTCTCGCACCTGGGCGACACCCTCGGCGGCTGGCTGCCGGTGCCGGTGCTCGTCATGATCGTGATGGGGCTGATCGCGGCCTTCGTGCTCGGCCGCACGTACATCGGCCGGTCCATGTACGCGATCGGCGGCAACGAGGAGGCCGCGCGGCTTTCGGGTCTGCGCGTGCGGAAGCAGAAGCTCGCCATCTACGCCCTGTCCGGGGTCTTCGCCGCCGCGGCGGGCATCGTGCTCGCCTCCCGGCTCTCCTCCGCGCAGCCGCAGGCCGCCGACGGCTACGAGCTGGACGCGATCGCCGCGGTCGTCATCGGCGGTGCCTCCCTGGCGGGCGGCACCGGCAAGGCTTCGGGGACGCTGATCGGCGCGCTGATACTGGCGGTGCTGCGCAACGGCCTCAACCTCCTCTCGGTGTCCGCCTTCTGGCAGCAGGTCGTCATCGGTGTCGTCATCGCGCTGGCGGTGCTCCTCGACACCGTGCGCCGCAAGGCCGGTGCCACGCCGGTGGCCGCCGGCGCGGGCGGTGGCGGCAAGGGCAGGCAGGCGACGACGTACGCGCTCGCGGCCGTCGTCACCGTGGCGATCGTGGGCGCGACCTCCTTCCTCCACAACGGGTCGTCGGCGAGCACGACGCCCAAGGTCGGGCTGTCGCTCTCCACCCTGAACAACCCGTTCTTCGTGCAGATCCGGTCGGGCGCGCAGGCCGAGGCGAAGCGGCTGGGCCTGGACCTGACGGTCACGGACGCCCAGAACGACGCCTCCCAGCAGGCCAACCAGCTTCAGAACTTCACCAGTTCGCAGTACGGCGCGATCATCGTCAACCCGGTGGACTCGGACGCGGCGAGCAACTCCGTGAAGGCCGCCGACAAGGCGAAGATCCCCGTGATCGCCGTGGACCGGGGCGTCAACAAGGCTGCCGTGGACGCGCTCGTCGCCTCCGACAACATCGCCGGCGGTGAGCTCGCCGCCAGGACCGTCGCCGAGAAGCTGGGCGGCCAGGGCCGGATCGTGATCCTCCAGGGCCAGGCGGGCACCTCGGCGGCGCGGGAGCGGGCGGAGGGCTTCGCGAAGGGGCTGAAGGCCTACCCCGGCATCAAGGTCCTCGCCCAGCAGCCGGCCGACTTCGACCGCACCAAGGGCCTCGACGTGATGTCGAACCTGCTCCAGGCGCACCCGGACGTCCAGGGCGTCATCGCCGCCAACGACGAGATGGCGCTCGGCGCGATCAAGGCGCTGGGCTCCAAGGCCGGCACGTCGGTCTCGGTGGTCGGCTTCGACGGCACCCCGGACGGTCTGACCGCGGTCAAGGCGGGCACCCTGTACGCCTCGGTCGCCCAGCAGCCGAGCCAGCTCGGCCGGATCGCCGTCGACAACGCGCTGCACGCCGCCCAGGGCAAGAAGGTGCAGCCGACGGTGAAGGTGCCGGTGAAGGTCGTCACCAAGCAGAATGTGGCCGGGTTCACCGGCTGAGCAGCCGGCCGCGCCACCGCCGTACCGCGCACCGCACCGCGCCAAGTCACCACTGTGGGGAGTCACTTCATGTACGACTACGACCTTCTGGTCGTGGGTTCGGCCAACGCCGACCTGGTGATCGCCGTCGAGCGGCGGCCGGCCGCCGGCGAGACGGTGCTCGGCTCCGACCTGGCCGTCCATCCGGGCGGCAAGGGAGCCAACCAGGCGGTCGCCGCCGCCCGGCTCGGAGCCCGTACGGCGCTGCTCGCCCGGGTCGGTGACGACGCGTACGGGCGGCTGCTGCTCGACTCGCAGCGGGCCGCCGGTGTCGACACGGTGGGCGTGCTGGCCGGCGGCGCGCCCACCGGGGTGGCGCTGATCACCGTGGACCCGTCCGGGGACAACAGCATCGTGGTCTCCCCGGGCGCCAACGGGAAGCTCACCCCCGGTGACGTCCGGGCCGCCACCAGCCTCTTCCAGGCGTCCCGGGTGGTCTCCACCCAGCTGGAGATCCCGTTGGAGACGGTCGTGGAGGTCGTACGGAACCTCGCGGACGGCAGCCGTCTCGTACTGAATCCGTCGCCGCCCCGGCCGCTGCCCGCCGAGGTGCTGGCGGCCTGCGACCCGCTGATCGTCAACGAGCACGAGGCGAAGGTGATCCTCGGGGACGCGTGCGTGGGCGAGCGGCCCGAGGACTGGGCGCGGATTTTGCTGGCGAAGGGGCCGCGTTCGGTGGTCGTCACGCTGGGCGCGCGGGGCGCGCTGGTGGCGTCGGCGGAGGGGGTGGCCTCGGTGGCGTCCGTGCGGGTGGAGGCCGTGGACACGACGGGCGCCGGGGACGCGTTCACCGCGGCGCTGGCCTGGCGGCTGGGCGCGGGCGCGTCGCTGGCGGAGGCGGCGGCCTACGCGGCGCGGGTCGGGGCCGCCGCGGTCACCAAGGAGGGTGCGCAGGTGTCGTTCCCGACAGCGGACGAGGTCGACGCGCTGTGAGGAAGGCAGGGATTCTGAACCGCCATCTCGCGGGCGCGCTGGCCGAGTTGGGCCACGGGGACGGGGTGCTGGTGTGCGACGCCGGGATGCCGATACCGGACGGGCCGCGCGTGGTGGACCTGGCGTTCCGGGCCGGGGTGCCGTCGTTCGCCGAGGTGCTGGACGGGCTGCTGGCCGAGCTGGTGGTGGAGGGCGCCACGGCGGCGCGGGAGGTGCGGGAGGCGAATCCGGCGGCGGCCACGCTGCTGGACGGGTGCTTCCCCGACCTGCTCCTCGTCTCCCACGAGCGGCTCAAGGAGCTGTCGGCGGGCGCCCGCCTGGTCGTACGGACCGGCGAGGCGCGGCCGTACGCGAACGTGCTGCTGCGGTGCGGGGTGTTCTTCTGAAAGCGTGACAGCCTGGGGAGATGTGTAACGGAAATTCGAGGGGGCCCGGTCCGTCGACCGGGCCCCCTCGGGTTTTCCCCTCCGCCATCAGGACTCCGTGATCCCCCCGGATCTCCCCCCAGAAGTCCCGACGCCCTGTACGACCCGCGTCGCGGGGGAAGGGTTGCACGGAATTCCAAGATTTCTCCGCGGGCCCGGAACGTGCCCGCCACCGGGGCTCAGCGGCTCAGCACGCGTGCTCCACGAACCGTGCCGCGGTCTCCGCGAGCACCTCGCGCCCGTCCCGCGCCCAGAGACCCTCGTTGAAGAGTTCGACCTCGATGGGGCCGGTGTACCCGGCCGCCTCCACGTACCCGCGCCACTCCCGCATGTCGATCGAGCCGTCCCCGATCTGCCCGCGCCCGTTGAGCACGCCCTCGGGCAACGGGGTGGTCCAGTCGGCGAGTTGGAAGGTGTGGATACGGCCGCCCGCGCCCGCCCTGGCGATCTGCGCCGGAGCCGTGTCGTCCCACCAGAGGTGGTACGTGTCGACCGTGACGCCCACCTGCTCCGCCGGGAAGCGTTCCGCCAGGTCGAGCGCCTGGGTGAGGGTGGAGACCACACAGCGGTCGGCGGCGTACATGGGGTGGAGGGGTTCGATCGCCAGGCGGACACCCCGCTCCTGGGCGTACGGCCCCAGCTCGGCCAGCGCGTCGGCGATCCGCTCGCGCGCCCCGCGCAGGTCCTTCGAGCCGGCGGGCAGCCCGCCGGAGACGAGGACCAGCGTGCGGGTGCCGAGCGTGGCCGCCTCGTCGACGGCCCGGCGGTTGTCGTCCAGGGCGCGGGCGCGCTCCTCGGGATCGATCGCGGTGAGGAAGCCGCCCCGGCACAGGGTGGTGACGGCGAGCCCGGCGTCCCGCACCAGTCTCGCGGCCGGCCCGACGCCGTAGGACCGCACCGGCTCGCGCCAGAGGCCGACGCCCGCGATGCCCAACTCCACGCATGCGGCGACCAGTTCGGGAATGCCGAGTTGCTTGACCGTCATCTGGTTGATCGAGAAGCGCGCCGGCGCCGGTTCGCTCACTGGTTCACTCCGTACAGGGAGAGCAGGTTCCTCATCCGGTCCTCGGCGAGCTCCGGGTCGGGGAACAGGCCGAGGCCGTCGGCGAGTTCGTAGGCACGGGCGAGGTGCGGGAGGGAGCGGGCCGACTGGAGGCCTCCGACCATGGTGAAGTGGGTCTGGTGTCCGGCGAGCCAGGCCAGGAAGACCACGCCCGTCTTGTAGAACCGGGTCGGCGCCTGGAACAGGTGCCGGGACAACTCGACGGTGGGGTCGAGGAGTTCGCGGAACCTCTCGACGTCACCGGTGTCGAGGACCCGGACCGCCCCCGCGGCCAGCGGGCCGAGCGGGTCGAAGACGCCGAGCAGCGCGTGGCTGAATCCGCGCTCGTCGCCCGCGATCAGCTCGGGGTAGTGGAAGTCGTCGCCCGTGTAGCAGCGGACGCCCCGCGGCAGCCGGCGGCGGATGTCGATCTCCCGCCCGGCCTCCAGCAGCGACACCTTGACGCCGTCGACCTTCTCCGGATGCGCGGCGACGACCTCCAGGAAGGTGCCGGTGGCCGTGGAGAGGTCGGCCGACCCCCAGTAACCGGCGAGCGCCGGGTCGAACATCGGGCCCAGCCAGTGCAGGATCACCGGCCGGGCGGCCTGGCGCAGCAGGTGGCCGTAGACCTCCAGGTACTCCTCGGGGCCCTTCGCGACGGCCGCGAGCGCCCGTGAGGCCATCAGGACGGCCTGTGCGCCCGACTCCTCGACGAGGGCCAACTGCTCCTCGTACGCGGCCCGTACGTCGGCCAGGGAGCCGCCGGTGAGCTGGTCGGTACCCACCCCGCAGACGATCTCGCCGCCGACGGCGGCGGCCTCGGCGGCGGAGCGGCGGATCAGCTCGGCCGCCCCGGGCCAGTCCAGGCCCATCCCGCGCTGGGCGGTGTCCATCGCCTCGGCGACCCCGAGCCCGTGGGACCAGAGGTGGCGGCGGAAGGCGAGCGTGGCGTCCCAGTCGACGGCGGGGGCCGAGTCGGGCGACACATCGGCGAACGGGTCGGCGACGACATGCGCCGCCGAGAACACCGTACGAGAGGTGAACGGGGTGCCGGGGGTGACGGCGAGGGGTTCGGACCGGGGCTCGTACACCCGCAACCCGCCCCGAGCGTCCGGGAGTCGGAGGGTCACAGCGCGATCTCCGGGACGTCGAGACGGCGGCCCTCGGCGGACGACCTCAGCCCCAGTTCGGCGAGTTGGACGCCTCGGGCGCCGGCCAGCAGGTCCCAGTGGTAAGGGGCGTCGGCGTAGACGTGCCGCAGGAACAGCTCCCACTGGGCCTTGAAGCCGTTGTCGAACTCGGCGTTGTCGGGCACCTCCTGCCACTGGTCGCGGAAGGACTCGGTGGCCGGGAGGTCCGGGTTCCAGACCGGCTTGGGGGTGGAACTGCGGTGCTGCACCCGGCAGTTGCGCAGGCCGGCGACGGCGGAGCCCTCGGTGCCGTCGACCTGGAACTCGACCAGTTCGTCACGGTTGACGCGCACGGCCCAGGAGGAGTTGATCTGGGCGATCGCGCCGCCGTCGAGTTCGAAGATGCCGTAGGCGGCGTCGTCGGCGGTCGCGCCGTAGGGCTTGCCGTTCTCGTCCCAGCGCTGCGGGATGTGGGTGGTGGCGATGGCCTGCACGGATCTCACCCGGCCGAACAGCTCGTGCAGGACGTACTCCCAGTGCGGGAACATGTCGACAACGATGCCACCGCCGTCCTCGGCACGGTAGTTCCAGGAGGGGCGCTGGGCGGACTGCCAGTCGCCTTCGAAGACCCAGTAGCCGAACTCGCCCCGGACGGACAGGATCCGGCCGAAGAAGCCGCCGTCGATGAGCCGCTTGAGCTTGAGCAGGCCCGGCAGGAAGAGCTTGTCCTGGACGACGCCGTGCTTGATGCCCGCCGCGTCGGCGAGCCGGGCCAGTTCCAGGGCGCCCGCGAGGCCTGTCGCCGTCGGCTTCTCGGTGTAGACGTGCTTCCCGGCGGCGACGGCCTTGCCGATCGCCTCCTCGCGGGCCGAGGTGACCTGGGCGTCGAAGTAGATGTCCACGCTCTCGTCGGCGAGCACCGCGTCCACGTCCGTGGTCCAGTGGTCGAGCCCGTGCCGCTCGGCGATCGCCCGCAGCGCGTGCTCACGGCGGCCGACCAGGACGGGTTCCGGCCAGAGCACCGTCCCGTCGCCGAGGGCGAGTCCGCCCTGCTCGCGCAGGGCGAGGATGGAGCGGACGAGGTGCTGGCGGTACCCCATGCGCCCGGTCACGCCGTTCATGGCGATCCGCACCGTCTTGCGTGTCACGTCATTCCCTCCATAGGTGGTGTACGCGGTAGTGCGCGCCGCGTACGCCCCTCACATCACTGTTGAGCCACCCAGCAAGCGCTTTCTATCCAAGGAGAAGCTAGCCTCTGACCAGTGGTCTGTACAAGAGCATGACGGTGGGCGAGTTGTTCGAGGGGGCGAACGGCACCGGGGCGCGGGCCATATGGTCTGCTACGGCAGTGGACAGGGCCCGCGGCGGCCGTCGGGGAGGTCCGCCACGGCCGTCGGCGACGTCCGCGACACCGCACCATCCGCACCACCCGCACCATCCGCGACGAGCACCGCCATGGTCCGCCCGGGCCCGCGGCGGCCCGGCGCGGCCCAGCACGAGGCGTGCCGACCCACGCGGCCCGGCACGCCTGGTTCGAGCACGACAGCACGACAGGTCCCGGCCCGACAAGTGCCGGCCCGACGACGACGTAGACGACGACGTACGACGACGTACAACGAGGTACGAAGAGATGCGCGACCGGAGGACGACGAGATGACGGTGACCCTGGCGGACGTGGCGGCCCGCGCACAGGTCTCGCCCGCGACGGTGTCGCGCGTGCTGAACGGGAACTACCCGGTGGCGGCCACCACCCGCGAGCGGGTGCTGCGGGCCGTGGACGAGCTGGACTACGTACTGAACGGCCCGGCGAGCGCCCTCGCGGCCGCCACCTCCGACCTCGTGGGCATCCTCGTCAACGACATCGCCGACCCCTTCTTCGGGATCATGGCCGGTGCCATCCAGTCCGAGATCGGGGGGCCGGGCGGCCGGGCGGGCGGGGAGCGGCTCGCGGTGGTGTGCAACACGGGCGGGTCCCCGGAGCGCGAACTGACCTACCTCACCCTGCTCCAGCGGCAGCGGGCGGCGGCCGTGGTGCTGACCGGCGGGGCCATGGAGAACGCGCCGCACGCGGCGGCGGTCGCGGCGAAGCTGCGCAAGCTGGGCGAGGCGGGGACCCGGGTGGTGCTGTGCGGCCGGCCGCCGGCCCCGGACACGGGGGCGTTCGCGCTGACCTTCGACAACCGTGGGGGCGGACGGGAGCTGACCGAGCATCTGATCGGGCTCGGGCACCGGCGGCTCGGCTACATCGCGGGGCCGGAGGAGCGGACGACGACCCGGCACCGGCTGGAGGGGCACCGCGAGGCGCTGGCCGCGCACGGGATCACCGAGGACCCGCGGTGGACCGTGCACGGGCGCTACGACCGGCGGTCCGGCTACGAGGCGACGCTGGAACTGCTGCGGCGCGACCCGTCCCTGACGGCCGTCGTCGCCGCGAACGACTCCGTCGCGGTGGGGGCGTGTGCCGCGCTGCGGGAGTCGGGGCTGCGGATTCCGGACGACGTGTCCGTCGCCGGGTTCGACGATCTTCCGTTCAGTGTGGACGCGGTGCCCTCGCTGACGACGGTGCGGTTGCCGTTGTCCGAGGCGGGGGCGCGGGCGGGACGGATCGCGATGGGCCGGGAGGAACCGCCGCCGGGCGGAATCGCCACGGTGCGGGGGGAGTTGATGGTCCGGGGGTCTTCGGGGGCGCCGCGGAGGTAGCGGCGCTGTGACGGTCGCCGCCGTCCGGGACCGTCTGGGCCGTGACGGGGGAAGCGTAGGAAGTCCGCTGAGCGGGAACCCTGCCGTGGATCAGCGAAGAGGAGATCGTCATGCGTGTCGTGGTCAGCGAGTTCATTAGTCTGGACGGGGTCGTACAGGCGCCCGGGGGGCCCGAGGAGGACACCGAGGGCGGGTTCGCGCACGGCGGCTGGACGGAGCCGTACTTCGACGCCGAGGTGGTCGGCGGGGCGTTCGCGGAGTCACTGGCGGAGGCCGGCGCGCTGCTGTTCGGGCGGCGTACCTGGCTGACGATGGCCGCCGCGTGGCCCGAGCGGGCCGGTGACCCCTTCGCCGATTTGATGAACTCCCTGAAGAAGTACGTCGTTTCGGGGTCCCTGGAGGACGCGGAGCTGCTCGCCTGGAACAACTCCGAGCGCATCCCCGCGGACCGGGCCGTCGCCCGCGTCCGTGAGCTGCGGGCGGACGAGGGCGAGGAGACCGGCCGGGACCTGGTCGTGATGGGGAGCCCCAGTCTCGTCCGGGCCCTGCTGAGCGCCGGGCTCGTCGACCGGCTTCAGCTCATCGTGATGCCGGTGGTCCTGGGCGGCGGCAAGACGATCTTCCCCGCGGACGGCACCGCGCACCCCTTCCAGATGGTCTCCACCATCACCGCCAAGACCGGGGCCCAGGTCTCCGTCTACGAGCCGATCCGGCGGCCGGCCGACGAGGCGTGACGCCGTGCGGCGGCGGTCTCACCACACTCCGGGGGTGCGCACGGACGGCGGCGGCGCACGGAATGCCGAGCGGGCGCACCGCCCGTTCGGCCGGGATCCCACCGTCCAGGACTGGCGTCCGGACCTGCGGGGTAAGCGCGGGTGACGAACGGATCTCCCGAGCGACGAGTAGGGTCCTGCACATGAAACTGGCGTTCTCCACCCTCGGTGTCCCCGGCCTCCCCGTGGCGGACGTGGTGCGCCTCGCCGCCGCGCACGGCTACCACGGCGTGGAGTTGCGCGCCCATCCCGAGGAGCCCGTCCACGCCGGCCTGGACTCCGCCCGACGGGCCGACGTGGTCGCCGAGTTCAAGGCGGCCGGGGTGGAGATCCTCGGCCTCGCCGGGTATGTCCGGGTGGCCGCGCCGGGTGACGACGACGCCGTGCTCGGGGAGCTCCGCGAGCTGCTCGGACTCGCCCGGGACCTGGGCGCGCCCTTCGTCCGGGTCTTCCCCGGCGGCGGCCCCGGGCAGGAGTCCGAGACACCCGAGACACCCGAGACACCCGAGAACGCCACGAACGCCGAGAACGCCGCGAAGTTCGGGGACTCCGACAGCTCCGGGGCGTCCGAGGGCTCCGACGCCCTCGCCGCCCGGCGGCTGGGCCGCGCCGCCGAGTGGGCCGCCGACCTCGGCGTCCGCATCCTCCTGGAGACGCACGACTCGCACCCCACCGCCGCCGACGCGCTCCGGGTCGTCGGTCCGGTCGGCCACCGGAACGTGGGCGTCCTGTGGGACGTCCTGCACACCTGGCGCGGCGGCGAGCAGCCGTCCGAGACGTTCGCCTCGCTCGGCCCCTACCTCGGCTACGTCCAGGTCAAGGATGTCGCCTCGGCGCAGGACAGCACCCCGGTGGCGCTGGGCGCGGGAGTGCTGCCGCTCGGCGAGTGCGTGGAGGTCCTCTCCCGCGGCGGCTGGGACGGGTGGGTGTGCTGGGAGTACGAGAAGCGCTGGTACGAGTCGGCCGCGCCGCTGCCCGGCCTGCTGACGGCCGGGCGGGACCACCTCGCCCGCCTCCTCAACGACTCGGCGTAGCCCGCTAATTCGTTGGCCCGGTAGCGGGGCGGCCGGGTAGCGTCCCCCGGTGATCCCTCTCGCGCGGCGCCCCGCGGCCCTCTCATGAGCCTCGCCCGTACGCTGATCGACGTCCGGCCGCTGCGCGCGTCCCCGGTCTTCCGGCGGCTGCTGATCGGGCGGACGGTCTCCGTCCTCGGCGGGTTCATGACCATGGTGACGGTGATGTACCAGGTCTGGTCCATGACCGGCAGCACCTACTGGACCGGTGCCGTGGGCCTGGCCAACGCGCTGCCGACGGTGGCGGTCGGGCTCTTCGCCGGCGCCTGGGTGGACCGAGGTGACCGGCGGCGCATCTACCTCTTCAACACCGTTGCCCAGGCGGTCTGTTCGCTCCTCCTCGCGGTCCAGGGCCGCACCGGGCACGTGCCCGTGCTGGGCGTCCTCGCGCTGGTCGCCGCGCAGTCCTCCTTCGGGGCGGTGGGCGGCCCGGCGGCCGGTGTCTTCGTGCCACGGCTGCTGCCCAGGGAGCTGGTCCCGGCGGGCCTCGCCCTCAACCACGCCTCCTTCCAGACGATGATGCTCGTCGGCCCGGCGCTCGGCGGAGTACTGATCGGCTGGTCGGGCGTCGGCGTCTGCTACCTGGCGGACGCCCTCAGCTTCGGCTTCGCCTTCTACGGCGCCTTCGGGCTGCCCGCGCTGCCGCCGGAGGGCGAGCCGTCACGCGCCGGACTCCACGGCGTCCTGGACGGGCTCCGATTCCTCGCCGGGCACCGGGTGGTGCGCGGCGCGCTGATCACCGACCTCTCGGCGACCCTGCTGGCGATGCCGGTCAGCCTCTTCCCGCTGATCAACTCCGAGCGTTTCGGGGGCGATCCGCGCACCCTGGGCCTGTTCCTGTCGGCGATCTCGATCGGTGGCATCGGCGCGTCCGTGTTCTCCGGCACGGTCACCCGGCTGGGCCGCCCCGGCCTGGTGATGCTGTGCGGCGCGACGACCTGGGGCGCGTCCCTGGCCGCCTTCGGCATGACGGACGATCCCTGGACGGGGCTCGGGCTGCTGGTGCTGGCCGGTGCCGCCGACACCGCGGCGGTCGTCTCCCGCAGCACGCTCGTGCAGACCAACACCCCGGACGCGCTGCTGGGCCGGGTCACCGCGGCCGAGCAGATCGTCGGGCAGGCCGGCCCCAACCTCGGCAATCTGCGCGGGGGGCTGGTCGCCGGCTGGACCTCGGGCGCGACGGCTCTGATCACGGGCGGACTGCTGTGCGTGCTCGCGGTGACGGGGGTGGCCGCGACCACACCGGAACTGCGCGCGGAACTCACACCGGAAACGCCGTAGGGCCGCCCCGTCCGTCCCGCCGCGTCGGCCAACTCCGTCTCACAGAAACCTAGTTGGGCTCAGAAGGGTGCAGGGAAGCCGCCGTGCTCGGTGATCCGGCGGAAGCCGGTGCGCACTCGGATTCCGGTGATCGGCGGAATCCGGTGCGCACCGGATTCCGGTGATCCGGCGTAGGCCGGGGAACCCAGGTCGTGGCCCGCGCGTCCAACCCGCACGCTGCCGGACGAGTCTCCGCGGTACGGCGTCGGCCTCGCCGCCGGCTGCGAACGCCGACCCACCTCTCCTCCGTACCGCGGCCGGCGGCGAGCCGTCATCGGCGCGCCCCCTTCACAGCGCCGGTGACGGCCCCCGCGCCGGATACTGTGCACTCCCTTGACTGGCGGAAACTTCCCGGATAGTGGTGACAGTTCGGAAGTTTCCTTCAGCGGATCATCTCCGGAAGGAGCGCACGTGCCCTCCAGACGTACCGTCCTCGCCGCCACCGCGGGCGTCACCGCGGCCCTGGCCACCGGCACCCCCGCACACGCCGGCACCCCCGACGAGGCGGGTCTCCGCGCGCTCGTCTCCCGCATGACCCTGGAGGAGAAGGCCGGCCAGCTCTTCGTGATGCGGGTCTACGGCCACTCCGCCACCGCCCCCGACCAGGCCGACATCGACACCAACCTGAGCGAGATCGGCGTACGGACGGCCGCCGAGCTGATCGCCAAGTACCACGTCGGCGGGATCATCTACTTCACCTGGGCGCACAACACCCGCGACCCGTACCAGATCGCCGCCCTGTCCAACGGCATCCAGCGGGCGTCCCTGGACCGCCCGCGCGGGCTGCCCGTACTCATCGCCACCGACCAGGAGCACGGCATCGTCTGCCGGGTCGGGAAACCGGCGACCCTCCTGCCGGGCGCGATGGCGGTCGGCGCCGGCGGCTCGGCCACCGACGCCCGCACGCTCGGCCGGATCTCGGGCACCGAGCTGCGCGCGATGGGCATCAACCAGGACTACTCCCCCGACGCCGACGTGAACGTCAACCCCGCCAACCCGATCATCGGCGTACGGTCCTTCGGCGCCGACCCCGAGGCGGTGGCCGCCCTGGTGGCCGCAGAGGTCAAGGGGTACCGGGCCGCCGGGGTGGCGGCCACCGCCAAGCACTTCCCCGGGCACGGCGACACGGCCGTGGACAGCCACACCGGCATCCCCGTCATCACGCACAGCCGAGCGCTGTGGGAGAAGCTGGACGCCGTACCGTTCCGGGCGGCGATCAGGGCCGGCATCGACGCGATCATGACGGCGCACCTGATGGTCCCGGCCCTCGACGGCTCCGGCGACCCGGCCACCCTCTCGCACCCGATCCTCACCGGCATCCTGCGGGGGGAACTCGGCTACGACGGAGTGGTGGTCACCGACTCGCTGGGCATGCAGGGCGTGCGGACCAAGTACGGCGACGACCGGGTACCGGTGCTGGCCCTGAAGGCGGGCGTGGACCAACTCCTCAACCCGCCCTCGCTGGACGTCGCCTGGAACGCCGTCCTCAAGGCCGTCCACGACGGTGAACTGACCGAGGCGCGGCTCGACGAGTCGGTGCTGAGGGTGCTGCGGCTGAAGGCCCGGCTGGGGCTGTTCGACGCTCCCTACGTCAGCCGGGCCGGTGTCGCCCGTACCGTCGGCACGGCCGCGCATCTGGCCGCCGCCGACCGGATCGCCGAGCGGACGACCACCCTGGTGGTCAACGAGGGAGGGCTCCTGCCGCTCTCCCGCCGCACCCACGGCAGGGTCCTGGTGGTCGGCGCGGACCCGGCCTCCCCCTCCGGTACGACGGGCCCGCCCACCGGTGTGCTCGCGGCGGCCCTGACCGGACTGGGCTTCGGCGCCACCGCGTTCTCCACCGGTACGGCACCGTCGGCGGCCGTGATCGCCTCGGCCGTCACGAAGGCGGGGGCCGCGGACGCGGTGGTGGTCGCCACCTACGACGTCACGGCGGCCGATCCCCAACGGACGCTGGTGGAACGGCTGGTGGCCACCGGGAAGCCGGTCGTCGCGGTCGCCGTCCGCAACCCGTACGACATCGCCCAACTCCCCACCGTCTCCGCCTTCCTGGCCGCCTACTCGTGGACCGACGTCGAACTGCGCGCCGCGGCACGGGTGATCGCGGGCCAGGTCGCGCCGCGCGGGAAGCTGCCGGTGGCGGTGGAGCGGGCGGGCCGTCCGGGGCAGGTGCTGTATCCCGTCGGGTACGGGCTGACGTACTAGGAGGTACGCCGCGCTCTCGGCGGAGCCGCGACGACCGGCCCGAAGCACCCCGTAGGGCTGGCGGGCCGGGGCCGCGGCGGGCCACGCTGGAAGGCGGGGCAGGTCGGGGGGATCGATGCGCGGCAGACGGCCGGCGGGGACGGTGGGCGTGACAGGCGTGACGGCGGGGCTCCTCGCCGTCCTGCTGACGGGATGCGGGGCGGCGGGCGGCGACGGGCGGCCCGCTCCCCGCACGACGACCTCATCGGGGTCGTCGGCGTCCCCGGGGACCCCGGGGACCCCGGCCCAACACCCCGGCTACGGCGCGGAGTTCCTCGGGATCGGCGAGTGCGGCTCCTTCGGCACGACGAGCTTCACCGAGGTGCCGTGCGTCAGCGAGCGCGCGGCGGCCCGGGTCGTGGCGCGCCACGACGGGCGGGCCGGCGCCGGTCCCGCCTGCCCGCCGACCACGGACTTCGTGCTGCGCGTCAGCGCCCAGCGGTCCGCCGCGAACCCGGACGGCGGCGGGGCCGTCCGGCAGGGGTACGCCTGCATGCGGAACCTGGAGCCGCCGCACCCCGGCGACCCGGGCGGCGGGGGCGGCCCTCGCACGATCGTCGGGGACTGTGTCCACCGCTCGGGCGGCGGCCGGGTCCGGGAGACGGCGTGCGACGGCTCGGCCCGGCCGGAGCCGCGGTACAGGGTGGTACGAGCGGTCGCCCGGCGCTCCGACTGCCCGGCCGCCACCGCGCTCTACGTCCAGCTCGGCGGCGGGCGGCCGGTGGGCTGCGCCCAGCCGGTGAAGCCGGTGCCGCGGGTGCGGCCGGTGCCGCGTCAGGACGTCAGCACTGGATCCAGCCGGAGGTGACCGACCCGCTCGCCACCGAGCCCTTGATCCACACCCGGCGGTTCCCGGCGTGCACGGTGACCGGCCCGGCCAGGCGGCCGTAGCGGCCCTTGTCGACGACCGCGCGGTTGCCGCGCGCCTGGACGCTGACCGACATCGCGCGCTTGGCACCGGGGTGTTTGGCGAGGGTGTAGGCGCAGACATAGCCGTCGCGCCGGTAGACGTGCACCGTGCCGGTGGCGAAGGAGAGCGTCCTGACCTGGCGCCCCGGACAGTACGACGCAGCCTGGGCGCTGCCCGGTGCCGCGAGCGCGAGGCCCCCCGCCGCGGTCAGCACGGCCAGACCGAGTGCCACCCGTCGCCGTACCGTCCGTACCGCGCCCATGCCCACCGTCGCCCCTTCCGTTCCCGCACCGCAGTCAAAAGCCGCACTGCTGTACGGACGCAGAACATACGTCCGACGGTTGCGCCTTCGTCACCTGACCACGGCGACCGGCTCCTCGTCCCCCGGCACCCCGACGAAGGTCCGCCAGAGCGCGGCGTAGAGGCCGTCGGCGGCGAGCAGTTCCTCGTGCGTGCCGTCCTCGGCGACCCGGCCGTGGTCCATCACCACGACCCGGTCCGCGCGGGCGGCGGTGGTGAGGCGGTGGGCGACGACGAGGGTGGTGCGGCGGCCGGCGACACGGTCGGTGGCCTGGTTGACCTGGGCCTCCGTGGCCAGGTCGAGGGCGGCCGTCGCCTCGTCGAGGAGGAGGATGTCGGGGTCGACGAGTTCGGCGCGGGCGAGGGCGAGCAGCTGGCGCTGGCCGGCCGAGAGGTTGCGGCCGCGTTCGGCGACCTCGTGCAGGTAGCCGCCGTCGAGCGTGGCGATCATCTCGTGCGCGCCGACCGCCCGCGCCGCCGCCTCGACCTCGGCGTCGGTGGCGTCCGGACGCCCGTAGGCGATGGCGTCCCGAACGGTGCCCGGGAAGAGGTACGCCTCCTGCGGAACGACTCCCAGGCGGTGCCGGTACGACGTGATGTCCAGGGTGCGCAGGTCGGCGCCGTCGACGGTGACCCGGCCGCCGGTCGGGTCGTAGAAGCGGGCGACCAGTTTCACCAGGGTCGACTTGCCGGCGCCGGTCTCGCCGACGAAGGCGACGGTCTGTCCGGCGGGGATGGTCAACTCGACGCCGCTCAGGGCCTCTTCGGCTTCCGACCCGTCGGCGGCCCGGTAGGCGAAGCGGACGTCCTCGAAGGCGATGTCCCCGCGCAGGGAACGGACCTCGCGGGGTGCGTCGGCCGCGCGCGTGGAGGTCGGTTCCCGGAGCAGCTCCTGGATGCGGCCCAGCGAGACGGACGCCTGCTGATAGCCGTCGAAGACCTGGGAGAGCTGCTGGACGGGGGCGAAGAACAGGTCGATGTAGAGGAGGTAGGCGACCAGCGCGCCGGTGGTGAGGGTCGCCTCGTGGACCCGGCCCGCGCCCGCGATCAGCACCGAGGCGACCGCGACCGAGGAGAGCAGCTGGACGAAGGGGAAGTAGACCGAGATCAGCCACTGCCCGCGGGTCCGCGCCCGGCGGTAGCTGTCGCTGCGTTCGGCGAAGCGGCGCCCGCCGTCGGCCTCGCGCCGGAACGCCTGCACGATCCGCAGCCCCGCCACCGACTCCTGGAGGTCGGCGTTGACCAACGACACGCGTTCACGGGCGAGTTGGTAGGCCTTCACGCTGGCGCGGCGGAAGAAGAAGGTGGCGACGATCAGCGGCGGCAGGGTCGCGAAGACGACGAGCGCGAGCCGCACGTCGATCACCAGCAGGGCGCCCATGATGCCGAAGAAGGTGACGACCGAGACGAAGGCGGTGACCAGACCGGTCTGGAGGAACGAGGAGAGCGCGTCGACGTCCGTCGTCATCCGCGTCATGATCCGCCCGGTCAACTCCCGCTCGTAGTAGTCGAGTCCGAGCCGCTGGAGCTGGGCGAAGATCTTGAGACGGAGGGTGTAGAGCACGCGTTCGCCGGTGCGCCCGGTCATCCGGGTCTCGCCGCGCTGCGCCGCCCACTGGACGGCCACGGCGAGCAGCGCGAGCAGCGAGGCCGACCAGACGGCACCGAGCGCCGCCCGGTTGACGCCCTGGTCGATGCCGTGCCGGATCATCACCGGCAGCAGCAGGCTCATTCCCGCGTCCACGGCGACGAGCGCCAGGCTGACCAGCAGCGGCGGCCCGAACCCGCGCAGCAGCCTGCGCAGTCCGTACGACTCCTCGGCGCGCACCGCCGCCGCCTCGTCGACGTCGGGGGTGTCGGTGGCCGGCGGCAGCGCCGCCACCTGGGCGAGGAGTCCGGGGGTCGCGGGCATCCCGGACAGCGCGGTGTCCCGGGGCTCCCGGTCACCGGTCCACAGCCTGGGCGTGATTCCGCGCTCGGCGTCGAACTCGGCCGCCGGCTCGTCCCTCCCCCACTCCGGGACGAACTCCAGCGGGGCCACCCCCACGGAGATGTCCTCGGCCGGTGCGGCCGGCTGGGCGTGGCCCGGTGAGACGCCGCCGAGTTCGTCGGGGTCGGTGAGGAGGCGGCGGTAGAGCGGCGAGCGCTCCTGGAGCTCTTCGTGCGTACCGATGTCGGCGAGCCGGCCGTCCTCCAGGACGGCGATGCGGTCGGCGAGGTTGAGGGTGGAGCGCCGGTGGGCGATCAACAGGGTGGTGCGGCCCTCCATGACGTGTCCGAGGGCCTCGTGTATCTCGTGCTCGACGCGGGCGTCCACCGCCGAGGTCGCGTCGTCCAGGACGAGCAGGCGCGGGTCGGTGAGGATCGCGCGGGCGAGGGCGACGCGCTGGCGCTGGCCGCCGGAGAGGGTGAGGCCGTGCTCGCCGACCTCGGTGTCGTAGCCGGCGGGCAGTTCCGCGATGAACCGGTCCGCCTGGGCGGCCCGGGCGGCGGTCAGGATCTCCTCCTGGGTCGCGTCGGGACGGCCGTAGGCGATGTTGGCGCGGATCGTGTCGGAGAAGAGGAAGGAGTCCTCGGGGACCAGGCCGATCGCGGCCCGCAGGGAGTCGAGGGTGAGTTCGCGGACGTCGTGGCCGCCGATCAGGACCGCGCCGTGGCTCACGTCGTAGAAGCGGGGCAGCAGCAGGGAGACCGTGGACTTGCCGGAGCCGGAGGAGCCGACGACGGCGACGGTCTCGCCGGGGCGGATCTCGAAGCTGAGGCCGCGCAGCACGGGGCGGGCGTCGTCGTAGCCGAAGGAGACGTCGTCGAACTCGACCGTGGCGGGGGCGTCGGCGGGCAGCGTCCTGTGGCCGTCGGCGAGGGACGGCTCGGTGTCGATCAGCTCCAGGACGCGTTCGGTGCCCGCGCGGGCCTGCTGGCCGACGGTGAGGACGACGGCGAGCATCCGGACCGGGCCGACGAGCTGGGCGAGGTAGGTGGAGAACGCGACGAAGGTGCCGAGCGTGATGTGCCCGCGGACCGCGAGCCAGCCGCCGAGCGCCAGCATGGCGACCTGGCCGAGCGCGGGGACCGCCTGGAGGGCCGGGGTGTACCGGGCGTTCTGCCGGATGGTGCGCAGCCGGCCCGCGTAGAGGCGGCGGCCGACCTCCCGCAGCTTCCCGGTCTCCTGGTCCTCCTGCCCGAAGCCCTTCACCACGCGTACGCCGCTGACGGCGCCGTCGACGACTCCCGCGACGGCGGCGGCCTGGGCCTGCGCGTACCAGGTGGAGGGGTGCAGCTTGCTGCGGCTGCGCCGGGCGATCCAGCCGAGGGCGGGGGCGACGGCCAGCGCGACCAGGGTGAGCGGCACGGACAGCCACGCCATGATCACCAGGGAGATCAGGAAGAGCAGTACGTTGCCGATGGTCATCGGCAGCATGAAGAGGAGGCCCTGGATCAGCTGGAGGTCGCTGGTGGCCCGGCCGACGACCTGGCCGGTGGAGAGCTCGTCCTGGCGGCGGCCGTCGAGCCGGGTGATCGTGCCGTACATCTCGGTGCGCAGGTCGTGCTGGACGTCGAGGGCGAGCCGTCCGCCGTAGTAGCGGCGGACGAAGGCGAGGACGTAGACGACGAGCGCGGCGGCGATCAGCGCGCCCGCCCAGGGGGTCATCGAGCGGGTGCGGGCGCCGACCACGTCGTCGATGATCACCTTGGTGACCAGCGGGACCAGCGCCATGACGGCCATGCCGCCGAGGGAGGCGCCGAGGGCCAGGACGACGTCCTTCGGATGCCGCCAGGCGTATCCGGCGAGCCTCCGGGCCCAGCCCCGCGTTCCCCCCTGTTGCACTGCCACGCCGGTGCCTTCCGTTCGCCCTGGTCATCCCTGACTTCCGGAAGGCACCAACACGGATCGAAGCGGATTTCATCCCTCCGCAACAATTCGGCGGCGCGACGCGGTCAGACGCGTACGCGCAGTGAGTAGAAGCGGGTCGTCTGGACGGCGTTCTGGTTGTCGTCGCTGACCAGCAGCACCTTCAGCCGGCCCTTCTCGCGGCCGGTGACCGCCATGCCCTCGATGTTGTCCAGGAGGGGGTTGGGCTGCGGCTGCTTCGCCGTGGCGCCCAGGGACGGGCAGGCCGCGAGGTCGGCCAGCAGGGTCTTGCCGACCAGCCGTACGCCGGACTGGCCCGTGAGGTTCTCGACCCCGCTCGTGTCCGTGGCGTGGCGCGGGTCGGCCAGGTAGAGGCGGACGGTGTTGCCGACGCCGGCGGTGAAGCCGCGTTCCAGGACGAGGAGGCGGCCGTCGGGGGTCGCCTGGACCTCGGGGACGCCGAGGAAGGCCGCGTCGGTGCGGTACGCGTACTGCGCGCCGAGCCGGAAGTGGTAGCCCCGGGTCCGGGTCCAGGTCTGGAAGCGGACGATGCCGGCGGTGTCGCCCGCGATGGCGTACTCCATCGACGCGAGCAGGGTGTGGCCGCCGGGCAGCAGGGTCAGGCCCTCGAAGGTCTGGTTGGAGACGGCCCGCCCGGCCGGGGCGACGAGCAGCGGGGCGGGGACCGGGAGCCGGTCGAGTATTTTGCCGTCGCGGGAGTAGCGGCGGACGGACGGCTCGGTCTCGGAGGTGATGAGCCGGGTGCCGTCCCCGTCGATCACCAGGCCCTCGGAGTCGAGGGCGGCGCCCTGCTCGTCGGCGAGCGGCACGACCCGCTTCGGCGCGAGGGTCCGCGCGTCCAGGTCGAAGAGGGAGGAGCGGTCCTCCAGCGCGGCGATCGAGCCGTCCCGGTCGACCGCGAGCGCGGAGAAGTTGCCGACGAAGGTGCCGTCGTACGTCGTCTTGTCGAGGGCGTCGGAGAACCCCCGGATCGAGACGGACGACGAACAGGCTTTGCTGGTGAGGGAGTTGGCGTTGGCTTGCGCGGGTCCGGCGGCGGTCAGGCAGGTGGCCGCCGCCAGGCCGGCGGTGGCGGTCGCGAGTACGGTTCTCAGACGCATGGGCGCCACCGTAGGGCGGCCGGGTGACGTGAGGGAGACCCCCGAGTTACGCGAGATCCTCGTGGATGACCTTGGCGACGTCCTGGATCGTCGTGATGCCGTAGCTCATCGTGCTGTCGTCCTGCGTGAGCACGGTGATCATGTAGTCGTGGCCGCCGCCGTCGAAGGTGCCCAGGCTGTGCACGCGCCAGCCGTGGGTGGCCCGTTGCAGCCAGCCGTTCTTGACGTGCACGGTGACCGCGGCGGGCGCGCCGTACGGGGTGCCCCAACGCTGCGACGAGGTCACCTGGTTCATCAACCTCAGTACGTACGCACGGGAGTTGTCGCTGAGGACCGTGTTCTTGGCGGTGAGCAGCCTGAGCAGTTTCTGCTCGTCGGTCACGGTCTCCTGGGTCAGGCCCCAGTAGTTGTCCGCGCCCGGCTCGGTCTGGGTCATGCCGGCGGCGGCGAGGAACCCCTTGATCTTCGTCAGGCCGAGCTGCTTCCACAGGGTGGAGGTCGCGGCGTTGTCGGACTGCGTGATCATGGCCTGGGCGAGCGTCGTCTCCTGGGCCGTCAGATACCGGTCGTGCTTCTTCGCGTCCCACAGGAGCGCGGCGAGAACGGTCACCTTCACGGTACTGGCCGAGTCGTAGGCGCTCGACGCCTTCAGCGTGCAGGTGGTCTTGGTGACCCGGTCGTACAGCCCCACCGCGACACTCCCCTTGCGGGCGGCGACGGCGGCGGTGATGTCCTTGTCCAGCTTGGTCGCCAGCGCCGAACTGGCCGACGTACAGACGACGTCGGGGGCGGCCGCCGCGACAGCGGGCGAGGCGGCGGCCAGGCAGGGTATGAGAACCCCGGCGGCCAGCCCCACTCCGAGCACGGGGCCACGCCGGGACATGCGGTGAGTCATGGAGGTCGTCCGTCCCCTTGTGTGTCGGTGAGCGCACCCTCGCGCACTCACACCCCCTGACTCGCTCCCATGACCGAAAGTTGTACAGACGTTCCCCCGGGGACCCCCCCGGCGGGCGGGACCCCCTCCCGCGCGAAAGCGTGACACTTCGCCGCCGAATGTCACACTTCCCCGCCCACACCCCACCCCCCCCTGGCACCGAGCGCCCCGCGCGCAGCCGACCTCACCGACCGGCCGCGCCCTCACCCACAGCTCACCCCCAGACAGAACACAGCCCTCGCCCATCGCGCCCGTGCAGGGTGCACTGGTGACATCTGCCACCGACCCCCTGTCCCCGGCCCCCGGTCACCCCGTGGCCCCCGGCGCACCGACCGCCGAGCCACCCGAGGGTCCGCCCCCCACACCGCCCGCGCCCCGCTGGTCGCTGCCCGCGCTCATCGCGATCATGGTGCTGGCGGCCGTGCTGTACTCCTGGAACCTCTCCGGTTCCAGCCTCAACAGCTTCTACAGCAGCGCCATTTACAGCGGTACGAAGAGCTGGAAGGCGTGGTTCTTCGGCTCGCTCGACGCGGGGAACTTCATCACCGTCGACAAGCCGCCGTTCTCGCTCATGGTCATGGGTCTGTCCAGCCGGATCCTCGGGTTCGGCACCTGGCAGATGATGCTGCCGGAGGTCGGTGCCGCGCTCGGCACGATCTGGATCCTGCACGCCTCCGTGACGCGGTACTTCGGGCACGTGGCCGCGGCGATCGCCGCGCTCGTCCTCGCGCTGACCCCGATCACGGTCGCCATCAACCGTGACAACAACCCCGACACCATCCTGGTCCTGCTGATGGTGGGGGGCGCGGCGCTCGGCCTGCGCGCCGTACGCACCGAACGGCTGCTGCCGCTGATCGGCTCGGCCGTCTGCTTCGGCTTCGCCTTCAACACCAAGCTGCTCCAGGGCTACATCGCCCTGCCGGCCGTCTTCGCCGTCTACGTGTACGCCTCGAAGCTCGGCTGGAAGAAGAAGCTCGTCCAACTGGGCGCGGCCACCGTGGCGTTGGCGGTCTCCAGCTTCTGGTGGGCCACCGTCGTCTCGCTCGTCCCGGCCTCGGACCGGCCCTACATCGGCGGCTCGACCGACGGCACGGCCTGGGACCTGATCATGGGCTACGACGGTTTCGGCCGCGTCTTCGGCGGCGAGGGCAACGGCGGGGGCGGCGCGGGCGGAGGCGGCGGCGGCACGTTCGCCGGCGCCGCGGGCCTGGGCCGGATGTTCAACAGCATCCTCGGCGGCCAGATCTCCTGGCTGCTCCCCTTCTCCGCGATCGCACTGATCGGCGGCCTGGTCCTGGCCGGCCGCGCCCCGCGCACCGACCCGACCCGCGCCGCGCTGGTGCTGTGGGGCGGCTGGACCCTGCTGCACTACGTCACCTTCAGCATGGCCCAGGGCACCATGCACCCGTACTACACGACCGCGCTCGCCCCGGGCATCGCGGCGCTGTGCGGCGGTGGCGGGGTGCTGCTGTGGCGTGCCTTCCGCGGCGGTGACGCCCGTTGGTCGTGGGTGCTGCCCGCCGGGTTCGCGGTCACCGGGATCTGGGCGGTCGTGGTGCTGCGCCGGGCGACCGGCTGGAACAGCTGGCTGTGGCCGGCGGTGGCCGTCCTCACGGTGCTGGCCGTGGTGGGCCTGTTCGTCCTGCGCCCGCGCTCCGGGCCCGGCTCGACCGAAGGGGCTCCCACCGGCAACCGGGTCCGGCTGCTGACCGCGTCCGTGGTGGCGGCGATCGTCGCCGCGCTCGCCGGTCCGACGGCCTACGCCGTGACGCCGGCCGCGTCCAGCGGCGGCGCGGGTGGCGGCATGGGCGGCACCAACCCGACGGCGGGGCCGTCCACCGGCGGCGGTTTCGGCGGCGGTGGTCCCGGCGGCGGCCGGGGCGGTTCCGGCGGCGGCGAGGGAGGCCCCGGCGGCACCCAGCAGGGCGGCCAGGCGAACGGTGAGGCCCCTGGCGGGATGACTCCGGGTGGCGGCGGCACCGGTGAACTGCCGCAGGGCGGCGGAGCGCCGAGCGGCGCGCCCGGAGGCCAACAGGGCGGCAACGGCGGGGAGTTCCCCGGCGGCGGTACGGCTCCCGGCGGCACCGGTACCGGTACGGCACCGGGTGGCGGCACCGGCGGTACCCGCGGCGGCTTCGGCGGCGGTGGCGGCATGGGCGGCACCACGGACAGCGCGCTCGTCTCGTACCTGGAGAAGCACCAGGACGGCGCCGTCTGGCTGCTCGCGGTCTCCAACTCGCAGAGCGCCGGCCAGCTCATCCTCAGCACCGGCAAGCCGGTCATCTCCATGGGCGGCTTCACCGGTTCCGACAAGGCGATGACCCTCGCCAAGCTCAAGGACCTGGTGAAGAAGGGCGAGTTGCACTACATCCAGCTCGGTGGCGGCGGCATGGGCGGCAACAGCAGCCAGAACACCGAGCTCACCACCTGGGTGCAGAAGAACGGCACGGCGGTGAAGGAGAGCGCGTACAACAAGAGCGCGTCGACGGAGAGTTCGGAGTCCGGCTCGGGTTCCAGCTCTTCGAGCTCCGCGAGCTCCACGACGAGCACCTCCACTGTCTACCGGCTGGACCCGTCGGACGTCAGCTGACGTCCGACACAGCGGAAGCGACGTAGCGGAACCGGCGTAGCGGAAGCGACGCAGGAGAGCTGCCAACGACCCCCGACCACCCGGTCGGGGGTCGTTCCGTCGTGTCAACTCGCGTGGGGACAAGGGGAATTGTCCGAGTCGAAAACCTGATCGCCATGTTCCGTTCATTGCCAAGTCTGCATGTCCATGCCACGCTCCCTCTGCCGCCTCCGGTCAACCCGCGTAGATGGGACACTCTTTATGCTGGCGACTCGCACGCACCGCTGGAAATCGGTGGCGTTGACCACCGCCGCCGTACTGGTCGGCCTCACCGCGCCGACGCTGGCCGCGACCCCGGCCGCCGCCACGACGACCGCGTACGACTCGACGTACTACAAGAACGCCATCGGCAAGACCGGCACGAGCCTCAAGTCCTCGCTGCACACGATCATCAGCAGCCAGACCAAGATCTCGTACGCCGCGGTCTGGGACGCGCTGAAGGTGACCGACCAGGACCCGAACAACAGCAACAACGTGATCCTGCTGTACAGCGGCGTCTCCCGCGCCAAGTCCCTCAACGGCGGTGACGTCGGCGACTGGAACCGCGAGCACACCTGGGCCAAGTCGCACGGCGACTTCGGCGAGGTGACCGGCCCGGGCACCGACCTGCACCATCTGCGTCCCGCGGACGTCCAGGTCAACAGCATCCGCGGCAACCTGGACTTCGACAACGGCGGCAGCACCGTCACCAACGGCGGCGGCAGCCTCGTCGACTCCGACTCCTTCCAGCCGCGCGCCGCGGACAAGGGCGACGTGGCCCGCATGATCCTCTACATGGCGGTCCGCTACGAGGGCGACGACGGCTTCGCCGACCTGGAGCCCGACGAGAAGGTCAACAACGGCAGCACCCCGTTCATCGGCAAGCTCTCCGTACTCAAGGCATGGAGCGAGGCGGACCCGCCGAGCGCCTTCGAGGAGAAGCGCAACCAGGTCATCTACGACACCTACCAGCACAACCGCAACCCGTTCATCGACCACCCGGAGTGGGTCGAGGCGATCTGGTAGCCGGTCCCCGGCGGTCGCCGCGGGTGCTCAGCCGTCCAGATGCGTCGGCGCGAACATCCGGAGTGCCGCCGGGAGTACGACCACCGAGGGGCCGGGGGTGGACAGGGCCTGGGTCAGGTCCGCCTCCAGGGTCCGTGGGGCGGTGCGCACCGCCGGTACCCCGAACGACTCCGCCAGCGCGACGAGGTCCGGGCGGACCGGTTCCGTCGCCATGGCCTGGCCGAAGGCGTCCGTCATGGGCTCGCGGAGGATGCCGTGGCCGCCGTCGTCCACGATCAGCCAGGTGACGTCGAGGTCGTACTGCCTGGCCGTGGCGAGTTCGGCGACGGAGTGGAGCGCGCCGTCGTCGCCGGAGACCGCGAGGACGGGGCGGGTCGGGTCGGCCGCCGCCGCGCCGAGGGCGGCGGGGAAGCCGTAGCCGAGGCCGTCCGTGCCCTGGGCGGAGTGCATGGTGTTGGGGGCCTTGGGGTCGAAGGCGGACCAGGCCCAGTGGGCGAGGATCGTCATGTCCCAGAAGGACGGGGAACCGTCCGGGAGCGCCTTGCGGACGGAGGCCAACACCGCCTGCTCCAGGGAGAGTTCCTGGGCGGCGAGGCGGTCGCGGACCCGGCCGAGCAGGTCACGGACGCGCTCCGGGGCGGTCGGGTCCTCGCGCACCGGCACCGTTTCCAGCAGGGCCTGCAACGCCAGGCGGGCGTCCGCGTGGATGCCCAGCGCCGGGTGGTTGGACTCCAGTTTGCCGAGGTCGGCCTCGATCTGGACGACCCGGCTGCGGGGCGCGAACGGGTGCTGGTGCGAGGAGAGTTCGCCCAGGCCCGAGCCGACCACCAGCAGGACGTCCGCGTCCTCCAGGAAGTCGGTCGTGTGCCGGTCCTCCAGCCAGGACTGGAGGGAGAGCGGGTGGTTCCAGGGGAACGCGCCCTTGCCGCCGAAGGTCGTCACGACGGGGGCGTTCACCCGCTCCGCGAGCTGCCGCAGCTTCTTCGAGGCGTCCGCGCGGATCACTCCCCCGCCCGCGATGATCGCCGGGCGGGCCGCCCCGGCGAGCAAGTCGGCGGCCACGGCGGTGAGTTCGGGACGTGGGGGCAGTTCCTCGGGGGTCGCGTCCACCGCCGTCACCACCGGCAGCCCCGTCTCCGCGAGCAGGACGTCCTGCGGGATCTCCACCCAGACCGGGCCGTGCGGCGCGGTCAGCGCCGACTTCCAGGCCGCCGCGATCGCGGACGGGATCTGCGACTGGGCGCGGACGGTGTGCACGGACTTCACCACGCCCCTGAACGAGGCGGCCTGGTCCGGGAGCTCGCGCAGACAGCCGTGGCGTCCGCCGCCCGGCCCCGCGGTCGGGACCTGACTGCTGATCGCCAGGACGGGCGCCGACGCCGCCGCGGCCTCCTGGAGGGCGGCGAGCGAGGCCAGCGCGCCCGGTCCGGTCGACAGCAGCAGCGGAGCCGCCTCCCCGGTGATCCGGCCGTACGCGTCGGCCGCGAACCCGGCGTTGTTCTCCATCCGCAGACCGATGTAGCGCAGACCGGAGCGGCGCAGCGCGTCGGGCACGCCGAGCGCGTGCCGGCCGGGCAGGCCGAAGACGGTCGTCGCGCCGAGCCCGGCCAGGGTCTCCACGACCAGGTCACCGCCGTCGCGCCCGGGGGGCGGATTCAGGGCGGCGGTGGTCTGCGCGGCCGTCGGGCGGAGTTCCAGGTCGTGGTCGTGCGTCACTTGGAGCGGGCCTCGGCAATCTGGCGGGACATGATCGTGGTCAGTTCGTACGCCGTGTGCGACGCCGCCACCGAGGTGATCTCGGCGTGGTCGTACGCCGGGGCCACCTCGACGACGTCCGCCGACACCAGGTTGCAGGATGCCAGGCCGCGCAGGATCTCCAGAAGTTCGCGGGAGGTCAGGCCGCCGGCTTCGGGGGTGCCGGTGCCGGGCGCGTGTGCCGGGTCGAGGCAGTCGATGTCGATGGAGACGTAGAGCGGGCGGTCCCCGATCCGCTGGCGCAGCTGGTCGGCGACCTCGTCGGCGCCCCGGCGGTAGACGTCCGCGGAGGTGACGATGCCGAAGCCCATCTTCTCGTCGTCGGTGAGGTCCTGCTTGCCGTAGAGCGGGCCGCGCGTACCGACGTGCGAGAGCGCCTCGGTGTCGAGGATGCCCTCCTCCACCGCCCGCCGGAACGGCGTCCCGTGCGTGTACTCCGCGCCGAAGTAGGTGTCCCAGGTGTCGAGATGGGCGTCGAAGTGGAGCAGCGCCACCGGGCCGTGCTTCTTGGCGACCGCGCGCAGCAGCGGCAGGGCGATGGTGTGGTCGCCGCCGAGGGTCATCAACCGCGCCCCGGTGCCCAGCAGTTGGTCGGCCGCGGCCTCGATGGTGTCGACGGCCTCGTGGATGTCGAACGGGTTCGCCGCGATGTCCCCGGCGTCCGCGACCTGCGCGAGCGCGAAGGGGGAGGCGTCCTGCGCGGGGTTGTAGGGGCGCAGCAGCCGGGACGCCTCACGGATCGCGTTGCCGCCGAAGCGGGCGCCGGGCCGGTAGGAGACGCCCGAGTCGAAGGGCACGCCGACCACGGCGACGTCCGCGGCACCGACCTCGTCCAGGCGCGGCAGGCGGGCGAAGGTGGCGGGTCCGGCGTACCGGGGGACGCGGGAGGAGTCGACCGGGCCGCGAGGCGTCTCGACGCTGCTCATGGGAACTGCCTTCTTTCCTGCGCGTCTTTCGCGCACACGACACGGGACACAGAACACGGGACACAGAACACGGGACGGAGAACACAGGACACGGGACACTCCGCCCGCGTCATGTGACACTCCGCGCGGATCTGTCACGTTTTTTCCACTGGACACGACTCTACTGGGCGGCCGGGACCGGATCGGAAGGGCGTTCGACGGCACCTGTCGCGCGACTGACCCTAGGCGGCCGGTGAGCGGCTGCGAAGTGTACGTTTCATCCATCGTCGGCCTGACAGATGGAGCAAACGTCCACCATGCCGGAGGGACCCGCCGTTCCGCCCACCCCGCCCGTGCCGCTCTCCGCCCTGCTGGCCCGCGCGGACCTCGGGCTGCGGCAGCTCGCCGGACCGGCCGGGCCCGGCCCGGTGATCCACTGGGCGCACGCCTCGGAGATGGCGGACCCCTACCCGTACCTCCTCGGCGGCGAGCTGCTGCTGACGGCCGGGGTGCACGTTCCGGAGGCCGAGGCCGCCGGGTCGGGCAGCTACTTCGACGACTACGTCGCCCGCATCGTCGCGGCGGGCGGCGCGGCCCTCGGCTTCGGGGTCGCCCCGGTGCACGACACCGTCCCGGGGTCGCTGGTCGCCGCCTGCGAGCGGCACCGGCTGCCCCTCCTCGAAGTGCCGCCCCGCACCACCTTCTCCGCGGTGGCCCGCGCGGTCTGGCAGCTGATGGCCCAGGCCCAGCACGCCGAACTCCGCCGGGTCGCGGAGGCGCAGCAGAGCCTCGCCGCCGCGGCCTCCCGCCCGGACCCGGTCCCCGCCGTCCTGCGGCAACTGGCCCGCCGGCTCGGCGGCACCGCCGTCCTGTACGGCCCGGACCGCACGGCGATCGCCTCCGCGGGCGGGGGCCCGGGCGCCGAGAAGACCAAGACCGGCCCGGCCGGCACGGCGGAACCGGCCCGGCTGGGAGAACTGGCCGACGTCGTGCGCCCCGCCGGCGCCCCTGCCTCCGCGACCGACACCGATGCCGTCGCCGGCACCCACCTGGCCGCCTACGCGCTCGGCACCGGTCAGGGCTTCGTCCTCGGCGTGGCCGCCCCGCGCCGCGAACCCGGGGACCACACCATCGCCTCCGTCGCGGCCGTCCTGCTGTCGCTGCTCACCGGCGAGCACCAGAGCCGCACCGGCGTGGACCGGTCGTCGGCGCTCGTACGGCTGCTGCTGGGGGCGGCGCCCGAGGACGTGGCCGGGCTGCTCGGTGCCGGGCGGTGGTCCGTCGTGCACGCCCGGCCGGACACCGGCCGCCCGGACCCCGTCGCCGCGTCCGCGCTGGGCGCCGCCCTCGGGTCGGCGCTGGTCGACCTCGGCGACGCCGTCGTACGGGTCCTCGTGCCGGAGGGGCGGGAGGTCGGGCCGCAGTCCGGGTGGACGCTGGGCGTCAGCGCCGCCGTGCCCCCGCGGGAGTGGCCGGACGCCGACGTCCGGGCGGCTCACGCGCTGGCCCGCGCCCGCGCGACCCGCACCGCCCTGGCCCGCGCCGGGGACCGCTCCGGCCTCGCCGGACTGGTGGGGTCCGACGAGGCCGAGGCGCACGCCCGTACCCTCCTCGCGCCGCTCGCCGACTCCCCCGCGCTCACCGAGACGCTGCGCATGTGGCTCTCGCTGCACGGGAGTTGGGATCGTACGGCGGTCGCCCTCGCCGTGCACCGCAACACCGTGCGGCAGCGGGTGGCCCGCTGCGCGGCCCTCCTCGGCACCGACCTCGACGACCCCGACGTACGCATGGAGCTGTGGTTCGCGCTGCGGCGACGGTGAGTGACGCACGTCCCAGCGTTCGGGACGTCAGGTGCTCGGACAGCGGTCTGCTCCACAATGGGAACCATGCCGATACCCGGGACACCCAGCCGCGCCGAGCTCGTCGACCACCTTGTGAGAACCCGTATCGCGGGCGAGGTGGCCACCCCCCGTGAGAACAACCTCTCCCACTACCGCCAGCTGGCGAACGGTGTCCGTAACTTCTGGCTCGGCCTGGAACTCGGCGACCGCTGGACCGACGAGCAGGACGTGCTCGCGGTGATGGCCGAGCGGGTCGGGGTGAACGACGACGCCGAGTACCGCTACGGCCAGGACACCATCGACCCCGAGCTGACGGTCGACGCCCTGGACCGGCTGGCGGCCCGGTTGCGCAAGGCGGCCGACGGACAGCAGCGGGTGCTGTTCGCCACCGGGCACCCCGGCGGCCTGCTCGACGTGCACCGCGCCACGGCCGCCGCGCTGCGCGCCGCCGGCTGCGAGATCGTCGTCATCCCGGAGGGGCTCCAGACGGACGAGGGGTACGTCATGCAGTTCGCGGACGTGGCGGTCCTGGAGCACGGCGCCACGCTCTGGCACACCCACTCCGGCGAGCCCATGAAGGCGATCCTCACCGCCCTGGAGCGCGAGGGGCGTCCGCTGCCGGACCTGGTCGTCGCCGACCACGGCTGGGCGGGCGGCGCGGGCCAGTACGGCGTGGACTCCGTCGGCTACGCCGACTGCAACGACCCGGCACTCTTCCTCGCCGAGTCGGAGGGCACCGTCCAGGTGGCCGTCCCGCTCGACGACCACGTGGTCAGCCCCAGGCACTACGACCCGATGACCGCGTACCTGCTCTCGGCGGCGGAACTGGACTAGACCGTACGGCGCGGTGATCAACGGCGGGGCCCGTCGCGGCGATCGACTTGGGGGCCGTCCGTCGCGGCACGGTGATCGGCCCGGGGGCCCGTTCGGCGCGGGCGAGTTCCCGGGGCGCGGGCGGAGCCCCCGCCCCGGCCCCCGCTAGGGCCCCGTCACGGCCAGGGGTTCAGTCCCTCCGCCCGGCGCTGCGCGAACCCCGGCGTCGGATCCAGGTAGACCCGGCTCACCACCGGGAACACCTCCCGCAGCCGCTGCTCGGCCTGTTCGCAGGCCCACTCGATCTGGGCGGCCGTGGACACGTCCCGGAAGTCGACCTTGGCGGCGACCAGCGCCTCGCGCGGGCCCTGCACGAGCGTCGTCAGCTCCAGTACGGCCTCGATGTGCTGGATCCCGAGCAGCTCCTCGCGGATGCGCTCCCGGACCGGCCTGGGCAGCGGCCGGCCGATGAGCAGTTCGGCGTTGGAACGGCCGAGCACCCAGGCGACGTAGAGCAGCAGGACGCCGATGCAGAGCGAGGCGATGCCGTCCCACATGCCGGAGCCGGTGAGCTGTCCGCCGAGGAGTCCGCCCGCGGCGAGCACCAGGCCGATCAGGGCGGCCGAGTCCTCCAGGACGACGGCCTTCACGGCGGTGTCGGGGGTGTTGCGCAGGTAGCGCTTGAAGGGGGAGTCGAGGCGGGCCGCCTCGCCGCGGGCCTGACGCAGGCCGGTCCGCAGGGAGTAGCCCTCCAGGAGGAAGGCGACGCCGAGCACGATGTACGAGATGAGCGGGGAGCCGAGTTCCTCGCCCACGGCGAGGGTGTGGATACCGTCGTAGAGGGAGAAGACCGCGCCGCCGACGAAGGTGGCGACGGCGGCGAGCATCGCCCAGATGTAGCGCTCGGGGCCGTAGCCGAGGGGGTGGTCCTCGTCGGCGGGTTTGTCGCTCCGTTTGAGGGCGGTGAGCAGGAGGAGCTCGGTCACCGTGTCGGCGACCGAGTGCGCGGCCTCGGAGAGCATCGCGCTGGAGCCGCTGATCACTCCGGCGACCGCCTTCGCCAGCGCGATCCCCAGATTGGCAGCGGCGGCGACGATCACCGTGAAGGTCGACTCGCCGTCTTCGCCGCCGTCACCGTCGTTGTACGCGTTTTCCGTGGTCTGCGCTTGGGCCATGCCACTCAGTGTTCCCGGGGAACGCGAACCACACCCTCCTGGATGACGGAGATCGCCAGCCGGCCGTCCTGGGTGTAGATGCGGGCCTGGCCCAGGCCGCGTCCGCCGTGCGCGGACGGCGACTCCTGGTCGTAGAGCAGCCACTCGTCGGCACGGAACGGCCGGTGGAACCACATCGCGTGGTCCAGCGAGGCCCCGACGACGTCGCCGACGGCCCAGCCGCCCCGGCCGTGCGCGAGGAGCACCGAGTCCAGGAGGGTCATGTCGGAGACGTAGGTGGCGAGGACGACGTGCAGCAGCGGCTCGTCCACCGCGCCGTCGAGCTTGCCGTTGGTGCGGAACCAGACCTGGGAGTGAGGCTCGCGCGGCGCGCCGAACTGCCCGTACGGCGGCTCCTCGACGTAGCGCAGGTCGATGGCCTCGCGGGCCTCCAGGAACCGTTCGACGGTCGCCGGCGGCAGGTGGCTGTAGCCGCGCAGCCGCTCCTGCGAGGTGGGCAGGGTGGCCGGGTCCGGCGCGGACGGCATCGGGGCCTGGTGGTCGAGGCCCTCCTCGAAACGCTGGAACGAGGCCGAGAGGGCGAAGATCGGCTGGCCGTGCTGGATCGCGAGGACACGGCGGGCCGTGAAGGAACGGCCGTCGTTCATGCGCTCGACGGTGTAGACGATGGGCGCGCCGGGGTCGCCGGGGCGCAGGAAGTACGCGTGCAGGGAGTGCGCGGAACGGTCCTCGGGGACGGTCCGGCCGGCGGCGACGAGCGCCTGGGCCGCGACCTGTCCGCCGAAGACGCGCGGGACCACGGCGGACCGGGACCGGCCGCGGAAGATGTTCTCCTCGATCCGCTCCAGGTCGAGCAGATCGAGGAGCCCCTGAAGTGCCTGGCTCATGGCACCTTTTCTACTGGGCGCGAATTTCGGGGACCTTACAGGCCCATGTCCTTCGCGATGATCGTCTTCATGATCTCGCTGGTGCCGCCGTAGATGCGGTTCACCCGGTTGTCCGCGTACAGACGGGCGATCGGGTACTCGTTCATGTAGCCGTAGCCACCGTGCAGTTGGAGGCAGCGGTCGATGACGCGGTGGGCGACCTCGGTGGTGAAGAGCTTGGCGCTGGCGGCCTCGGCGGGGGTCAGCTCGCCCGCGTCGAGGGCTTCGAGGGCGCGGTCGGCGACGGCCTCGGCGGCGTCCACCTCGGCCTGGCAGGCGGCCAGCTCGAACTTGGTGTTCTGGAAGTGGGAGACCGGCTTGCCGAAGACGACCCGGTCCTGCACGTACTGCTTGGCGAACCGGACGGCGGCCTTGGCCTGCGCGTAGGCGCCGAAGGCGATGCCCCAGCGCTCGGAGGCGAGGTTGTGGCCGAGGTAGTAGAAGCCCTTGTTCTCCTCGCCGAGGAGGTCCTCGACCGGCACCTTCACGTCGACGAACGCCAGCTCGGCCGTGTCGGAGGTGCGCAGGCCGAGCTTGTCGAGCTTGCGGCCGACGGAGTAGCCCTCGGACTTGGTGTCCACCGCGAAGAGGGAGATGCCGTGGCGGCGGTCCTCGGCGGTGGGGGCGGCGGTGCGGGCGCAGACGATCACCTTGTCGGCGTGGACACCGCCGGTGATGAAGGTCTTGGCACCGTTGAGGACGTAGTGGGTGCCGTCCTCGGAGAGCCGGGCGGTGGTCTTCATGCCCGCGAGGTCGGAGCCGGTGCCCGGCTCGGTCATCGCGATGGCCCACATCTCCTCGCCGGTGACGAACTTCGGCAGGAAGCGCTTCTTCTGCTCGTCGGTGGCGAGCATCTTGATGTAGGGCAGGCCCAGCAGGACGTGCACGCCGGAGCCGCCGAACTGGACGCCCGCGCGGGCGGTCTCCTCATACATCACGGCTTCGAACTTGTACGAGTCGATGCCGGCGCCGCCGTACTCCTCGTCGACGCGGATGCCGAAGATGCCGAGTTCGGCGAGCTTGTAGTAGAACTCGCGCGGCGCGAGGCCGGCGGCGAACCACTCGTCGTACACGGGGACGACCTCGGCCTCTATGAAGGCCCGCAGGGTCGCCCGGAACGCCTCGTGATCCTCGTCAAACACCGTACGGCGCACCGCGCCCACCTCCACGTAGCCTCGGCCTGTCTAAGCGCTTGCTCATCCAAGGTACCGGCGGGTAGGCGGCGGCGTCCAGGTAACGCTCGTCACGCCGGGCGCCCGGCACCCTCGGCACCTTCATCGCCTTCGGCACCTTCGCCGGTGCCCTCAGCGCCGGAGGCCCTCAACAGCCGCCCTCCGCGGCCGTGTTCAGCAGCTGAGTTCAGCGGTCGTGTTCGGCGGTCTGAACGCCCTCCGCGGCCGAGAACGCCCCGCGGGCCATCCGGTGCAGCAGCCGCGCCGTCGCCTCGCGTCCCGGCAGCGCGCCCGGCCGGCCCAGGTGCGGGGTCGAGTTCAGCAGCCCGAAGACGGAGTGGACGGCCGAGCGCGCGGCGGGTTCCGCCAGCGCCGGGTAGACCTCGCGCACCACCTCCACCCACAGCTCGACGTACTGCCGCTGGAGCTGCCGCACCAGCTTGCGGTCGCTGTCCCGGAGGCGGTCGAGTTCGCGGTCGTGGAGGGTGATGAGCGACCGGTCGTCGAGGGCGAAGTCGATGTGCCCCTCGATGAGCGAGTCGAGGAGGGGGCCGGGGGCGCCGACTCCCCCCGCCTCCTCCAGGCGCCGCTTGGCGCCGGTCAGCAGCTGCCCGCTGATCCCCACCAGCAGCTCGGCGAGCATCGCGTCCTTGCCGGCGAAGTGCCGGTACAGCCCGGGGCCGCTGATTCCCACCGCCGCGCCTATCTCGTCCACGCCGACGCCGTGGAAACCGCGTTCGGCGAAGAGGCGGGCGGCCTCCTTGAGGATCTGCTCGCGGCGGGTGGGGGCGTCGGTTCTCGTGGCCATGAAAGTGATTCTAGACAGGGAGGTTAGCGCTCGTTAACCTGGAGGGAATGGTTAACGCTCATTAACAGTCGATCGCTGGGTGAGGGGACCGCAGTATGCAAGAGGCACCGGAGCTGACGAGCGCGGCAGATCCCGCGTCGGAGGCCTGGCGGGCCAACGAGGACGCGCACCGCGCCCTCGTCGAGGAATTGCGCGGCAAGCTCGCCGCGGCGGCCCTGGGCGGCGGCGAGAAGGCGCGCGCCCGGCACACCGCGCGCGGCAAGCTGCTCCCGCGCGACCGGGTCGACACCCTCCTCGACCCCGGGTCGCCGTTCCTGGAGCTGGCGCCCCTCGCGGCCGAGGGGATGTACGACGGGGCGGCCCCGGCCGCGGGTGTGATCGCCGGGATCGGCCGGGTCAGCGGGCGCGAGTGCGTGATCGTCGCCAACGACGCCACCGTCAAGGGCGGCACGTACTACCCGATGACGGTGAAGAAGCACCTGCGCGCCCAGGAGATCGCCCTGGAGAACCGCCTCCCCTGTCTCTGTCTCGTCGACTCCGGGGGCGCCTTCCTGCCGATGCAGGACGAGGTGTTCCCCGACCGCGAGCACTTCGGGCGGATCTTCTACAACCAGGCCCGGATGTCGGGCGCGGGCATCCCGCAGATCGCGGCCGTCCTCGGCTCGTGCACCGCGGGCGGCGCCTACGTCCCGGCGATGAGCGACGAGGCCGTCATCGTGCGCGGCCAGGGGACGATCTTCCTCGGCGGGCCGCCCCTGGTGAAGGCGGCCACCGGCGAGATCGTCACCGCCGAGGAGCTGGGCGGCGGCGAGGTCCACGCACGCGTGTCGGGCGTCACCGACCACCTCGCGGAGGACGACGCGCACGCGCTGCGCATCGTGCGGAACATCGTGGCCACGCTCCCCGCGCGCGGGCCCCTGCCCTGGGCGGTGACCGAGGCCGCCGAGCCGAAGGTCGACCCCTACGGGCTGTACGGCGCGGTCCCGGTCGACTCCCGCACCCCCTACGACGTGCGCGAGATCATCGCGCGCGTGGTCGACGGCTCCCGATTCGCCGAGTTCAAGGCGGAGTTCGGGCAGACCCTGGTCACCGGCTTCGCCCGGATCCACGGCCACCCGGTGGGGATCGTCGCCAACAACGGCATCCTGTTCTCCGAATCCGCCCAGAAGGGCGCCCACTTCATCGAGCTGTGCGACCAGCGGGGCATCCCCCTGGTGTTCCTCCAGAACATCTCGGGCTTCATGGTCGGCAAGGACTACGAGGCCGGCGGCATCGCCAAGCACGGCGCCAAGATGGTCACCGCGGTGGCCTGCACGCGCGTGCCGAAGCTGACCGTGGTGGTCGGCGGGTCCTACGGCGCGGGCAACTACTCGATGTGCGGCCGGGCGTACTCGCCGCGCTTCCTGTGGATGTGGCCCGGCGCCAAGATCTCCGTGATGGGCGGTGAGCAGGCCGCGTCCGTCCTCGCGACCGTCAAGCGGGACCAGCTGGAGGCGCGCGGCGAGTCCTGGTCCGCGGACGACGAGGAGAGCTTCAAGGACCCGATCCGCCGCCAGTACGAGCGCCAGGGCAACGCCTACTACGCCACCGCCCGGCTCTGGGACGACGGGGTCATCGACCCGCTGGAGACCCGCCAGGTGCTGGGTCTCGCGCTGACCGCCTGTGCCAACGCGCCGCTGGGCGAGCCCCAGTTCGGCGTCTTCCGGATGTGAGGAGGGGACCCGTGTTCGACACCGTGCTCGTGGCCAACCGGGGCGAGATCGCCGTGCGGGTGATGCGGACGCTGCGCGCCCTCGGGGTGCGCTCCGTCGCCGTCCACTCCGACGCCGACGCGGACGCCCGGCATGTCCGGGAGGCCGACACGGCGGTACGGATCGGACCGGCGCCGGCCGCCGGGAGCTATCTGTCCGTGGAGCGCATCCTGGAGGCCGCCGCCCGCACCGGCGCCCAGGCCGTGCACCCGGGGTACGGCTTCCTCGCGGAGAACGCCGGCTTCGCGCGCGCCTGCGCCGGGGCCGGGCTGGTGTTCATCGGGCCGCCGGCCGACGCGATCGCCCTGATGGGCGACAAGATCCGCGCCAAGGAGACGGTGGCGGCGGCCGGCGTGCCGGTCGTCCCCGGGTCCAGCGGCAGCGGACTGACCGACGCCCAACTCATCGACGCCGCCCGGGAGATCGGCCTGCCGGTGCTGCTGAAGCCGAGCGCGGGCGGCGGCGGCAAGGGCATGCGGCTGGTGCGCGAGGCCGCCCTGCTCGCCGAGGAGATCGCCGCCGCCCGCCGCGAGGCTCGCGCCTCCTTCGGCGACGACACGCTCCTCGTCGAGCGCTGGGTGGACCGGCCCCGGCACATCGAGATCCAGGTGCTGGCCGACGGCCACGGCCAGGTGGTGCACCTGGGCGAGCGCGAGTGCTCGCTCCAGCGCCGCCACCAGAAGATCATCGAGGAGGCGCCGAGCGTGCTCCTCGACGAGGGAACGCGGGCCGCGATGGGTGAGGCGGCGGTCCAGGCGGCCCGCTCCTGCGGCTACGAGGGCGCGGGCACGGTCGAGTTCATCGTCCCCGGCGGCGACCCGTCGTCGTACTACTTCATGGAGATGAACACCCGCCTCCAGGTGGAGCATCCGGTCACCGAACTGGTCACCGGGCTCGACCTGGTGGAGTGGCAGCTGCGGGTCGCGGCGGGCGAGCGGCTGCCGTACGCGCAGGACGACATCACCCTCACCGGGCACGCGGTGGAGGCGCGGATCTGCGCCGAGACGGTCTCCTTCGCGGCGGGCTCGCCCGGGTTCCTGCCGTCCGGCGGCACCGTGCTCAGGCTGCGCGAACCCCGGGGCGAGGGCGTACGGACCGACTCCGGACTCGCCGAGGGGACCGAGGTCGGCAGCCTCTACGACCCGATGCTCTCCAAGGTCGTCGCGCACGGCCCGGACCGCGCGACCGCGCTCAGGAAGCTCCGGGCCGCCCTCGCCGGCACGGTCACGCTGGGCGTGCCCACGAACGCGGGGTTCCTGCGCCGGCTGCTCGCCCATCCCGCGGTCGTGGCGGGCGAGTTGGACACCGGACTGGTCGAGCGCGAGGCGGAGTCCCTGGTGCCGCAGGAGGTGCCGGACGAGGTGTACGCGGCGGCGGCGGCCGTACGGCTGGAGGCGCTGCGGCCGGCGGCCGGCGGCTGGACGGACCCGTTCTCGGTGCCGAGCGGATGGCGGCTCGGGGGCGCGCCGAGGCCGGTCGCCTTCCCGTTGCGGGTGCCGGGGTTCGACCCGGTCACCCGCGGCGCCGACGGCGCCCACACCGTCACCGCCGACGAGGTGTCCGTCACGGTCGACGGGGTCCGGCACACCTTCCACCGGGCCGCCGACTGGCTGGGCCGCGACGGTGACGCCTGGCAGGTGCGCGACCACGACCCCGTGGCCGCGTCGCTCTCCGGGGCGGCGCGCTCCGGGGCCGGTTCGCTGACCGCGCCCATGCCCGGCACGGTCACCGTGGTGAAGGTCGCCGTGGGGGACGAAGTGGTCGCCGGGCAGAGCCTGTTGGTCGTCGAGGCGATGAAGATGGAGCACGTCGTCTTGGCGCCGCACGCCGGGACCGTGGCCGAACTGGACGTCGGCCCGGGCACGACGGTCGCCATGGACCAGGTGCTGGCGGTCATCACCCCGGCCGAGGAGGCGGAATGACGTCCCTCCCGACGGCGTCACTGCCGATGGCCGTACCGGCACCGGGCCTGCCCGCGCGGGTGCGGATCCACGAGGTCGGCGCGCGCGACGGACTGCAGAACGAGAAGGCGACGGTGCCGACGGAGGTCAAGGCGGAGTTCGTGCGCCGGCTCGCCGACGCCGGACTGACCACGATCGAGGCGACCAGCTTCGTACACCCCAAGTGGGTGCCCCAACTGGCGGACGCGGAGCGGCTGTTCCCGCTCGTCTCGGAGCTGCCGGTGGCACTCCCGGTGCTGGTGCCGAACGAGCGCGGCCTCGACCGGGCGCTCTCCCTCGGCGCGACCCGGGTGGCCGTCTTCGCCAGCGCCACCGAGTCCTTCGCGAAGGCCAACCTCAACCGCACGGTGGACGAGGCGCTCGCCATGTTCGAGCCGGTGGTCGCGCGCGCGAAGGCGGCGGGCGTCCATGTGCGCGGCTATCTCTCCATGTGCTTCGGCGACCCGTGGGAGGGCGCGGTCCCCGTCCACCAGGTGGTCCGCGTCTGCCGGTCGCTGCGGTCGATGGGCTGCGACGAACTGAGCCTCGGCGACACGATCGGGGTCGCCACCCCCGGGCACGTACAGGATCTGCTGGCCGAGCTGAACGAGGAGGGCGTCCCCACCTCCGCGCTCGGCGTGCACTTCCACGACACCTACGGCCAGGCGCTCGCCAACACCCTGGCCGCCCTCCAGCACGGAGTGACCACGGTCGACGCCTCCGCGGGCGGCCTCGGCGGCTGCCCGTACGCCAGATCGGCCACCGGGAACCTCGCCACCGAAGACCTCGTGTGGATGCTCCAGGGCCTCGGCATCGAGACCGGGGTCGATCTCGGCCGGCTCACCGCCACCAGCGTGTGGATGGCCGAACAACTGGGCCGCCCCAGCCCTTCCCGCACCGTCCGCGCCCTCTCCCACAAGGACCAGTGAGCCGCCATGGACCACCGCCTCTCCCCCGAACTGGACGAACTCCGCCGTACGGTCCGGCAGTTCGCCCAGGACGTCGTCGCCCCGAAGATCGGCGACTTCTACGAGCGCCACGAGTTCCCCTACGAGATCGTCCGCGAGATGGGCCGCATGGGCCTGTTCGGACTGCCCTTCCCGGAGGAGTACGGCGGGATGGGCGGCGACTACCTGGCGCTCGGGATCGCCCTGGAGGAGCTGGCCCGGGTCGACTCCTCGGTGGCGATCACCCTGGAGGCGGGCGTCTCGCTGGGCGCCATGCCGATCCACCTCTTCGGCACCGACGCGCAGAAGGCCGAGTGGCTGCCCCGGCTGTGCGCCGGGGAGATGCTCGGCGCCTTCGGACTGACCGAGCCCGACGGCGGCTCGGACGCCGGCGCGACCCGGACGACGGCCCGGCTCGACCCGGAGACCGACGAGTGGGTGATCAACGGCTCCAAATGCTTCATCACCAACTCCGGTACGGACATCACCGGTCTGGTGACGGTCACCGCGGTCACCGGCCGCAAGACCGACGGCAGGCCGCTGATCTCGTCGATCATCGTCCCGTCGGGCACGCCCGGCTTCGCGGTCGCGGCGCCGTACTCGAAGGTCGGGTGGAACGCGTCGGACACCCGTGAGCTGTCCTTCACGGACGTGCGGGTGCCGGCCGCGAACCTGCTCGGTGAAGTGGGCCGCGGGTACGCGCAGTTCCTGCGGATCCTGGACGAGGGCCGGATCGCCATCGCGGCGCTGGCGACGGGGCTGGCGCAGGGGTGTGTCGACGAGTCGGTGAAGTACGCCAAGGAGCGGCACGCGTTCGGGAAGCCGATCGGCGCCAACCAGGCCATCCAGTTCAAGATCGCCGACATGGAGATGAAGGCCCACACCTCCCGGCTGGCCTGGCGGGACGCGGCGTCGCGGCTGGTGGCCGGGGAGCCGTTCAAGAAGGAGGCGGCGCTGGCGAAGCTGTACTCGTCGACGATCGCGGTCGACAACGCGCGGGACGCCACGCAGGTGCACGGCGGCTACGGCTTCATGAACGAGTACCCGGTGGCCCGGATGTGGCGGGACTCCAAGATCCTGGAGATCGGCGAGGGCACCAGCGAGGTGCAGCGGATGCTGATCGCCCGCGAATTGGGGCTCGTGGGCTGACTGTTCGTCAACTGAGCTCCGTCGGCTGACCGTTGGGCCAGGGCGGCACTCGCCCCACTGGACAAGTAATGAGGTTAGGCTAACCTACCTTTTACTTGTCCGGCGGGCGACGCGCCCTGTTCGAAAGCAGCCACCCATGCCCAACGCCCGTGCCACTCACCTCTCCCGCCGCGGCATCCTCGCCGCGGGCGGCGCCCTCGGTCTCGGCGCCGTCCTCGCGGCCTGCGGCGACGACGACGCGAAAAGCGGTGGCTCGGACAAGGAGACCTCGGCCGCCGAATCCGGCCCCTGGAGCTTCAAGGACGACCGCGGCCAGAGCGCCACGGCCCGCCAGGCGCCCGCGGACATCGTCGCGTTCGTGGGCGTGGCCGCCGCGCTCTACGACTACGGCATCGAGTCCAAGGGCGTCTTCGGCCCGACCACGCTCAAGAACGGCAAGGCCGATGTCCAGGCCGGTTCGATGGACGTCAGCAAGCTGACCGTGATCGGCAACGAGTGGGGCCAGTTCAACATCGAGAAGTACGCGGCCCTCTCCCCCGACGTCCTCATCAGCACGATGTTCGACGCGACCGGCACCCTCTGGTACGTCCCGGAGGAGTCGAAGAAGAAGATCCTCGCCGTCGGCGCCCCGACCGTCGGGATCTCCGTGTACGACATCCAGCTTCCGAAGCCGCTCGCCCGCATGCTGGAGCTCGCCAAGTCCCTTGGCGCGGACACCACTTCGGAGACGATCACGAAGGCGAAGAAGCGCTTCGAGGACGCGGCGGCCCGGCTGCGCGCGGCGGTCAAGGCGAATCCGGAGATCAAGGTGCTGGTGGGCTCCGCGAGCCAGGACATCTTCTACGTCTCCGGCTCCGACCTCTCCATCGACCTGGAGTACTTCAAGGCGCTCGGCGTGAACTTCGTCGAGCCGTCCGCCGCCGCGCTCAAGGCGAGCGGCGGCTGGTACGAGAACCTCAGCTGGGAGAACGTCGACAAGTACGCGGCGGACATCATCATGATGGACAACCGCACCTCGGCGATCCAGCCCGCGGACATCACCGAGGGGACCTGGAAGAAGCTCCCCGCGGTGAAGGCCGGACAGGTCATCGCGCGCAACCCCGAGCCGATCCTCTCCTACGACAAGTGCGCCCCGCTCCTGGAGGACTTGGCGAAGGCCATCGAGAGCGCCAAGAAGGTCGGCTGACGCACGGCCGCCGAGCCCGGCGAGTGACGCCGGTCACGGAAGGGGCAGGTTTCCGTGACCTCAAGTTAGGTTAGGCTTACCTAAGTTGATCTGGGGAGTGGGGCAGTCGAAGGCCCCGCCCCGCTCCCGTTCCCCGCACGGACCCGTCCCCACCGGAGGAGCCCCACATGCGCTCTCACCTGCTCAATGGCACGACCGCGGAGCACTATCGCCGCTCCGTGACGGAAGGCATGGAGCGGGTGGCCGCCAAACTCGCCACCACGGAGCGGCCGTTCACCGGAGTCAGTGTCGACGGCCTCTCCCCCCGGATCGAGCGGATCGACCTCGACCGCCCGCTGCACGACACCACGGCGGCACTGGACGAACTGGAGGAGGTCTACCTCCGCGACGCGGTCTACTTCCACCACCCCCGCTACCTCGCCCACCTCAACTGCCCGGTCGTCATCCCCGCCCTGGTCGGCGAGGCGGTCCTCTCCGCCGTCAACTCCTCCCTGGACACCTGGGACCAGTCGGCGGGCGGCACCCTCATCGAGCGCCGGCTGATCGACTGGACCGCCGAGCGCATCGGTCTGGGACCGCACGCCGACGGCGTGTTCACCTCCGGCGGCAGCCAGTCCAACCTCCAGGCGCTGCTGCTCGCCCGCGAGGAGGCCAAGAGCGAGGACCCGGCCCGACTGCGGATCCTCGCCTCCGAGGTCAGCCACTTCAGCATCAGGAAGTCCGCGAAACTGCTCGGCCTCGGCCCGGACTGCGTCGTGCCCGTTCCGGTCGGGAGCGACAAGCGCATGCGGACGGTCGCGCTCGCCCATGAGCTGGAGCGCTGCGAGCGGGACGGGCTCGTCCCGATGGCCGTCGTCGCCACCGCCGGTACCACCGACTTCGGTTCCATCGACCCGCTGCCCGAGACGGCCGCGCTGTGCGAACGGTTCGGGGCCTGGCTGCACGTGGACGCGGCCTACGGCTGCGGACTGCTCGCCTCCCTGAAGTACCGCGACCGCCTCACCGGCATCGAGCACGCCGACTCGGTCACCGTCGACTACCACAAGTCCTTCTTCCAGCCGGTGAGTTCGTCGGCGCTGCTGGTCCGGGACGCCGACACCCTGCGCCATGCGACCTACCACGCCGAGTACCTCAACCCGCGCCGCATGGTGCAGGAACGCATCCCCAACCAGGTCGACAAGTCCCTTCAGACCACCCGCCGCTTCGACGCGCTCAAGCTGTGGATGACGCTGCGCGTGATGGGCGCCGACGGCATCGGCGCGCTCTTCGACGAGGTCTGCGACCTGGCCGTCGAAGGGTGGCGGCTGCTCGCCGCCGACCCGCGCTTCGACGTGGTCGTCGAACCCACGCTCTCCACCCTGGTCTTCCGCTACGTGCCGGCGGCCGTCACCGACCCGGCCGAGATCGACCGGGCCAACCTGTACGCCCGCAAGGCCCTGTTCGCCTCCGGTGCCGCGGTGGTCGCCGGCACCAAGGTCGCCGGCCGCCACCACCTGAAGTTCACCCTGCTCAACCCCGAGACGACGGCCGGCGACATCGCCGCCGTCCTGGATCTGATCGCCGGCCATGCCGAGCAGTACCTGGGAGAGTCCCTTGACCGCGTTTCCTGACGCCGCGCAGCAGACCTACGACTTCGTGGGGATCGGGCTGGGGCCCTTCAACCTCGGCCTCGCCTGCCTCACCGAGCCGATCGCCGGACTCGACGGCCTCTTCCTCGACTCCAAGCCCGACTTCGAGTGGCACGCGGGCATGTTCCTCGACGGCGCCCATCTGCAGACCCCGTTCCTCTCCGACCTGGTCACCCTGGCCGACCCGACCTCGCCGTACTCCTTCCTCAACTACCTGAAGGAGAAGGGGCGGTTGTACTCGTTCTACATCCGGGAGAACTTCTACCCGCTGCGTGTGGAGTACGACGACTACTGCCGCTGGGCCGCCGGGAAACTCACCAACGTGCGCTTCGGCACGACGGTGACCGAGGTGACGTACGAGGACGATCTCTACTCCGTACGGACGGAGGGCGGCGACGTCCACCGCGCCCGCCGACTGGTGCTGGGCACCGGCACCCCGCCGTACCTTCCCGAGGCCTGCGCCGGTCTGGGCGGGGACTTCATCCACAACTCCCGTTACCTGCGGCACAAGGCGGAGTTGCAGGCCAAGGAGTCGATCACGCTGGTCGGCAGCGGGCAGTCCGCCGCCGAGATCTACTACGACCTGCTCAGCGAGATCGACGTCCACGGTTACCGGCTGAACTGGGTGACCCGCTCCCCGCGGTTCTTCCCGCTCGAATACACCAAGCTCACGCTGGAGATGACCTCCCCGGAGTACGTCGACTACTTCCACGCGCTGCCGGAGGAGACCCGCTACCGGCTCACGGAGCAGCAGAAGGGCCTGTTCAAGGGCATCGACGGCGATCTGATCAACGAGATCTTCGACCTGCTGTACCAGAAGGCGGTCGGCGGCCCCGTACCCACCCGGCTGCTGACCAACTCCGCGCTGCATGGCGCCACTTACCGGGACGGGGAGTACGAACTGAGGCTGCGTCAGGAGGAACAGGGCAAGGAGTACACGCTGCGCTCCGAGGGCCTGATCCTCGCCACCGGCTACAAGTACGCCGAGCCCGACTTCCTCAAGCCCGTGCACGACCGGCTGCGCCGCGACTCGCAGGGCAACTTCGACATCGCCCGGAACTACGCCATCGACGTCACCGGCAGCGGTGTCTTCCTTCAGAACGCCGGCGTCCACACCCACAGCGTCACCTCGCCCGACCTCGGCATGGGCGCCTACCGCAACGCGTACATCATCCGCGAGCTGCTCGGCAGCGAGTACTACCCGGTCGAGAAGACCATCGCCTTCCAGGAGTTCGCCGTATGAACACCCTCACCGACCCCGGCACCTTCACCGTCCGCCCGCTCGACCCGACCCGGGACTGCGAGCTGCTGCACCGCTGGGTGACGCATCCCAAGGCCGCGTTCTGGATGATGCAGGAGGCCGCGCCGCACGAGGTGGAGCGGGAGTACACGGCCATCGCGGCCGACGACCACCATGACGCGTACCTCGGACTGCTGGACGGCGAGCCCGTCTTCCTGATGGAGCGCTACGACCCCCGGTACGTCGAACTCGTGGGCCTGTACGAGCCGTTGCCCGGTGACGTGGGGATGCACTTCCTGGTCGCGCCGACCGACACCCCCGTGCACGGGTTCACCCGGGCGGTCATCACCGCCGTGCTGCGGCACCTCTTCGCCGACCCGGCGACCGAGCGGGTCGTCGTCGAACCGGACGTCGCCAACACGGCCGTGCACGCCCTGAACGAGGCCGTCGGCTTCGTCCCCGAACGGGAGATACAGAAGCCGGAGAAGAAGGCACTGCTGAGCTTCTGCACCCGGGAACAGTTCGAGAAGGCGGTGTCCGCGTGACCCTCGCCGACGCCGTCGCCCACCTCACCCCCGAACGCTGGGAGCGGGCCAACCGGCTCCTGCTCCGCAAAGCCCTCGCCGAGTTCGCGCACGAGCGGCTGATCGACCCCGAACAGGACGGGAAGGACGGCGACCGGTACGTCGTCCGCAGCGACGACGGGCTGACCCGCTACGGGTTCACCGCCACCCGCCGCGCCCTGGACCACTGGCAGATCGACCCCGGCTCGATCACCCGCACCCGCGACGGGGCCGAACTCCCGCTCGCCGCACTGGACTTCCTCATCGAACTGAGGCAGACGCTCGGACTGAGCGACGCGATCCTGCCGGTCTATCTGGAGGAGATCTCCGCCACCCTCTCCGGCACCTGCTACAAGCTCGCCAAACCCCAGGTCCCCTCGGCCGAGCTGGCGGAGAGCGGCTTCCAGGCCATCGAGACGGGGATGACCGAGGGCCACCCCTGCTTCGTCGCCAACAACGGCCGGCTCGGCTTCGGCATCGAGGACTACCTCGCCTACGCCCCCGAGACCGCGAGCCCGGTCCGTCTGGTGTGGCTGGCCGCGCACCGTTCACGCGCGGCGTTCACGGCGGGGATCGGCGTCGAGTACGAGTCGTTCGTACGGGCGGAGCTGGGAAGTGTGACGCTGAACCGTTTCCGCGCCTCGCTTTCCGGACTCGACCTGGACCCGGACGACTACCTCCTCATCCCCGTCCACCCCTGGCAGTGGCGGAACAAGCTCACCGTCACCTTCGCCGCCGAGGTGGCGCGCCGACACCTCGTCTGCCTCGGCGAGGGCGACGACGAGTACCTCGCCCAACAGTCCGTGCGGACCTTCTTCAACCGCTCCAGCCCGGAGAAGCACTATGTGAAGACGGCCCTGTCCGTCCTCAACATGGGCTTCATGCGCGGGCTGTCGGCCGCCTACATGGAGGCCACCCCCGCCATCAACGACTGGCTCGCCCGGCTCATCGACAACGACCCGGTGCTGAAGTCGACGGGCCTGACGATCATCCGGGAGCGCGCGGCGGTCGGCTACCGGCACCTGGAGTACGAGGCCGCGACGGACCGCTACTCGCCGTACCGCAAGATGCTCGCCGCGCTGTGGCGGGAGAGCCCGGTCGGCTCGCTCCGGGAGGGCGAGTCGGCGGCCACCATGGCCGCGCTCCTCCACCTCGACCACGAGGGGGCGTCCTTCGCGGGCGCGCTCGTCGAGCGGTCGGGGCTGCCGCCGGCGGAGTGGCTGCGCCGCTATCTGCGGGCGTACCTCACCCCGCTGCTGCACAGCTTCTACGCCTACGACCTGGTCTTCATGCCGCACGGCGAGAACGTGATCCTCGTCCTGGAGGACGGTGTGGTGCGGCGCGCGATCTTCAAGGACATCGCCGAGGAGATCGCCGTCATGGACCCGGACGCCGCGCTGCCGCCCGCCGTGGAGCGGCTGCGGGTCGAGGTGCCCGAGGAGACGAAACTGCTGTCGATCTTCACGGACGTCTTCGACTGCTTCTTCCGCTTCCTCTCGGCGAACCTGGCCGCCGAGGGCGTCCTGGACGAGGACGACTTCTGGCGCACGGTCGCGGAGGTCGCCCGTGAGTACCAGGCGTCGGCGCCCGAACTCGCCGACCGGTTCCGGCAGTACGACCTCTTCGCCCCCGAGTTCGCGCTCTCCTGCCTCAACCGGCTCCAACTGCGCGACAACCAGCAGATGGTGGACCTGACGGACCCCTCCGGCGCGCTCCAGCTCGTCGGCACCCTGAAGAACCCCCTCGCGGGGCGGTAGCGGACCCGCGCCACCCCGCACTCCCCCGGCCCCCGGACCGGCGGGCACCCCGGAGTACGAAACCTCCGGGGCGCCCGGCGTCCCCTCGTGCGGCAGTGAACTACCGTGCGGGCCAGGGGACTTGGGGCGACCGGTAGTAGTCGATCCCGAGCGCGTCCCAGCGGGGCGCCTGCGCGGCGAGGCGCACCCGGTAGGCGTCCCATTCGTGGGTCGACGCCGGCGACCAGCCCAGTTCGGCGACGCCCGGCAGCCTGGGGAAGGCCATGTAGTCGATGTCCGCGGCGGTCACGATGGTCTCCGACCACAGCGGCGCCTCGACGCCCCGGATCGACGAGGCGGGCGCCCCGGCGAGGTAGGCGCCCGGATCCCAGTCGTAGGACCGCCGCACCTCGACCAGGCCCGCCCAGTCCTGGCCGAGCGGGGTCCGCTCGGTGTACTTCATGTCGAGGTAGACCCGGTCGGCGGGCGAGAGGATCAGCCCGGTGCCGTTCCGCGCCGCCGCGACGACCTGGGCCTTCTCCTCGGCGCCGGTGTCGTCGAGCCCCCAGTACTGGGCGAGGGCGCCCCGCGCGGGGTGCGCTCCGGTCAGCTGGTGCCAGGCGATCACCGTCTTGCCGTACTTGGCGACGAGGGGCTGCACCCGGTCCGTGAACGTGACGTAGTCCTCGTGGCTGGTGGAGTGGGCCTCGTCGCCGCCGATGTGGAGGTAGCGGCCCGGGGTGATCGCGGCCAGCTCACGGACGACGTCGTCCACGAAGGCGTAGGTGAGGTCCTTCGCCACGCACAGCGAGCTGAAGCCGACCTCGGTGCCGGTGTAGAGCGGGGGCGCCACACCGTCGCAGTTGAGCCGGGCATACGAGGCGAGGGCGGCGTTGGTGTGGCCCGGCATGTCGATCTCCGGGACGACCTCCAGATAGCGGGAGGCCGCGTAGGCGACGATCTCCTTGTACTGGGCCTTCGTGTAGTGACCGCCGGGGCCGCCGCCGACCTCGGTCGAGCCGCCGCGGGAGGCGAGGCGCGGCCAGGAGTCGACCGCGATGCGCCAGCCCTGGTCGTCGCTCAGGTGGAGATGGAGCTCGTTGATCTTGTAGAGCGCCAACTCGTCGATGTAGTGCTCGACTTGGCCGACGGTGAAGAAGTGCCGGGAGACGTCGAGCATCGCGCCCCGGTAGGCGTAGCGCGGGGTGTCCTCGACGGTACCGCCGGCGACCGTCCAGGGGCCGGGCCGTACGGACCTCCCTTCGACGGCGGCGGGGAGCAGCTGGCGCAGGGTCTGGACGCCGTGGAAGAGCCCGGCGGGGCGGCTCGCGGTGATGGTGACACCGCCGCCGGCGCTGTGCAGGCGGTAGCCCTCGGCGCCGAACGGGCCCTTGGCCAGCCGGAGTCGGATACCCCCGCGGCCCTCCGTGACGACCGGCAGCCGGTAGCCGGTCGAGGGGCGCAGGACGCTTGCGAGGTACTCGCCGACCCGGCGCGTGTCGCGGGAGCCGTCGACCCGGATCCGGGTGCCGCCCGTGACGCGGTACGGCGATCCGCCGGGAACGGCCGAGGCGGGGGCCGGGATCACCCGGTCCAGCGCGGTGGCGGCCCGTACGGGCGGCGCGGCGCCGCCGAGGGAGACGCCCGCCGCCGCGACGAGCAGCAGTGATGCGAGGAAGCGGGCCGTTCTGCGGTGCTGTCCCACGAGAGATCCCCTCCATGAGCCCGGCAAGGTACGGACCAACTCTCTCGCGAGAGCGGTGGAACAATCCCCGTCATGGCGGAAATCATCCAGAAGGACGGGACGTGGGTCTTCGACGGTGACGCGCTGCGACTGACGCCCGGCCGGGACCGGAACGTGAGTCCGCTCCGCCGGGCCCTGGGCGAACTGACCGTGCCACTGCGGGCGTTGGCGGGTGTCTCGTTCGAGCAGGGCAAGAGGTCCGGGCGGCTGAGGCTGCGGCTGCGGGACGGCGCCGACCCGCTGCTGCACGCCAGTGGCGGCCGGCTCACCGAGTCCGACGACCCCTACCAGCTCGCCGTGGAGCCGGGCCGGTACGGCGTCGCCGAGTACTTCGTGGACGAGGTGCGCGGCGCCCTGCCGCACGACCGGGTCCCCGCCGGCCCGGTGGACCGCTATCTGCTGCCGGGGCCCGCGGTGCCGCTCTCCGTCTCGGCGGGGGACGGCACCGCGGGCTTCGACGGCGAGCGGGTGCGCCTGGAGTGGAACTGGAAGACGGAGGACGCCAAGGCCGCCGCGGGCCCCCGCACCCTCGCCGTCGCCGACCTGGCGGCCGTGGAGTGGCTGCCCGCGGCGGGGCTGGAGAACGGCTTTCTCCGCTTCACGGTGAAGAACGCGCCCACCAAGGCCCCGCCGAAGTACGACCCCAACGCCGTGGAGCTGTGGGGCTTCCGGAAGGACCCGCTGATGGCGCTGGTCGCGGCGGCCGTCCAGGCCCGGCTTCCGCACCCGGCCGCCGGACCGGACGCGGGGGCCGAACTCGCGTGCGGGCGGGCGCCGTTGACGGCCGACCGCGACGACGGGCACGACGGGCTGCTGCGGCGGCTGCGCGAACTCGGCGAGCTGCGGCGGGACGGGGTGCTGACCGAGGAGGAGTTCGCGATGGCCAAACAGGCGGTCCTCAGACGGATGTGACATCCGCCGACGAGGACCGCCCGGGTGTGCGGAGAGCTACTTGGCCTTGCGGGCCACGGTGAAGCGGTCCACCTCGGCGCCCGTCTCGGCGATGCCGCGCACGGTCAGGGTGGTGGTACGGCCGCGCGGCGCGGGGTTCACGTCGACGCGCAGGAACGAGTAGTTGAGGTACCGGACCCGGGACCAGGCGACCGTCTCGTTGACCTTGCCGTCCTTCGTGTTGATGAAGGCGGCGACGGAGTCGAGCTCGTTCTCGTGGCCCTCGTAGGAGTCGGGGGCGGAGAACGCGTACAGGCTGCGGCCGGCCGCGCCCGCCGTCACGTAGACCACGCCGTCGGTCTCGGGGTACGCGGTGCCGCCGATCGGCAGCTTCTTGGTGACGGCGTTCTGCTTGATGACGTCGGTGCGCTCGTACTGGTGGTTGTGGCCGTTGATCACCAGGTCGACCGTGTACTTCTCGAAGAGCGGCACCCACTCCTGGCGTACTCCCCCCTCCGAGGAGTGCGCGGTGGAGGTGCAGTACGCGCAGTGGTGGAAGAAGACGACGACGAAGTCGATCTCCTTGGCGGCGCGGTACTTCTTGAGCTGCGCCTTCAGCCACTTGGTCTGGGTACCGCCGGAGATGCCGAGGTTGGCCGGGATCTCGAAGGAGATGTCGTTGGCGTCCAGCGAGATGATCGCCGTGTTGCCGTAGACGAAGGAGTAGACGCCGGGCAGGTTCTTCCTGTCCGGGCCGTTGTCGGGGAGCGTCCAGCGGGCCTCTTCGCCGCCGTAGCCGTTGGGCGAGTACCAGGCCTCCATGTCGTGGTTGCCGAAGGCCGGCATCCACGGGACGGACTTGGCGACCGACTCGGTCTGGGCCAGGAACTGGTCCCAGATCCGGGAGTCGAAGCCGGTGTCGGCGGTCTTGCCCGCGCCCGCCGGGTCGGCGTAGGCGATGTCGCCGGCGTGCAGGTGGAAGGCCGGGTTCTGGGCCAGCAGCAGGCTGTCGTTGGCCAGGCCGTGGTAGCCGACGCCCTCGTCACCGAAGGCGGTGAAGGTGAAGGGCACCGAGCGGTCGGGAGCGGTGGTGAAGGTGCCGAGCGTGCCGAGCAGATGCGGCTCGGCCGGGTCGAAGCCGGTGTGCCCGACGCCGTAGTAGTACGTCTTGCCGGGGCGCAGGTGGGTCAGCTTGGCGTGCAGGTAGTACTGCGTGTGGTCGGCGCTGGCGCCGACACCGGTCGGGGTGTAAAGGCTGCGGACCTCGGCGTCGATCTTGCGGGAGAGGTCCCAGGGGTGGGCGCCGATCCGGATGAACGGCTTCTTGACGAGGGTCGGGACCTGCCAGGAGACCGTGACCTCCGTGCTCGGGTCGTTGCCGAAGGCCAGGTGGCGGCCGAAGGGGGAGACGAGCGCGCCGTCCACCGTGGTGGTGGAGGCGGCGGTCGCCCGGGTGGGGACGGCGGCCTGGGCGACGGCGCCCGGCACGAACGCGCCACCCGCGACCGCGCCGAGCGTGACGGCACCGCCCCTGATCATCGTGCGCCGCGAGAATCTCGCGCGCAGGTACTCGTGCTGTTCTGCCATGCTCATGCGCTCGGCAAGCTTCTCCGGCACGCCCATACGAGGAATGTCCATGACGTCTGAAACTCGTCTGCACAGGCAACAGGACGCAAGACGCAGTATGGACAGCTTGCGAACAGACCCCCATAAGACTTTCAACAGCCTCTTGCCCGATATCGGGCAGATTTCTTGCGCAACGGTCCGCGGTACCCCAGGATCATGCGGGTGCACGACGAACTTGTTGATCATCTGACGCGGTCCACGCCCCTCAACCGGGGCGAGGCGCTGCGGGTGGTCCAGGACGTGCTCGCCTACTTCGACGAGACGACCGAGGAGTACGTCCGTCGCCGCCACCGCGAACTCCAGGCCCAGGGCCTGGTGAACGCGACGATCTTCGAACGGATCGGGGCGGATCTGAGATACCGAGCGGTGGCACCGCCGGAGCTGACGCTCCGGCAGCTGCGACGCATCGTCTACGGCTAGGGACACACATACATGTGCGGAATCGTCGGATACATCGGCAGGCGTGACGTCACGCCCCTTCTGCTGGAGGGCCTGCAACGGCTGGAATACCGCGGCTACGACTCCGCGGGCATCGTCGTCACCTCGCCGAAGACGGCCGGCCTGAAGATGGTCAAGGCCAAGGGCCGGGTCCGTGACCTGGAGGCCAAGGTCCCGGCGCGGTTCAAGGGCACCACCGGCATCGCCCACACCCGCTGGGCCACCCACGGGGCGCCCTCCGACACCAACGCCCACCCGCACATGTCGGCCGACCAGAAGGTCGCCGTCGTCCACAACGGCATCATCGACAACGCCGCCGACCTGCGGAAGAAGCTCGAAGCGGACGGCGTCGTGTTCCTCTCCGAGACCGACACAGAGGTCCTCACCCACCTCGTCGCCCGCGCCTCGGCGGAGAGCCTGGAGGAGAAGGTCCGCCAGGCACTCCGCCTGATCGAGGGCACGTACGGCATCGCCGTCCTGCACGCCGACTTCCCCGACCGCATCGTGGTGGCGCGAAACGGCTCCCCGGTCGTCCTGGGCGTCGGCGAGAAGGAGATGTTCGTCGCCTCGGACATCGCCGCGCTCGTCACCCACACCCGCCAGATCGTGACCCTGGACGACGGCGAGATGGCGACCCTGAAGGCCGACGACTTCCGGACATACACCACCGAGGGCACCCGCACCACGTCCGAGCCGACCACCGTGGAGTGGGAGGCGGCCTCCTACGACATGGGCGGCCACGACACGTACATGCACAAGGAGATCCACGAGCAGGCCGAGGCCGTGGACCGGGTGCTGCGCGGCCGGATCGACGACCGGTTCTCCACCGTGCACCTCGGCGGCCTGAACCTGGACGCCCGCGAGGCGCGCCAGATCCGCCGGGTGAAGATCCTCGGCTGCGGCACCTCGTACCACGCGGGCATGATCGGCGCCCAGATGATCGAGGAGCTGGCCCGGATCCCCGCCGACGCGGAGCCGGCCTCCGAGTTCCGCTACCGCAACGCGGTGGTGGACCCCGACACCCTCTACATCGCGGTCTCCCAGTCCGGCGAGACCTACGACGTGCTCGCCGCCGTCCAGGAGCTGAAGCGCAAGGGGGCGCGGGTGCTGGGCGTGGTCAACGTGGTCGGCTCGGCGATCGCCCGCGAGGCGGACGGCGGCATGTACGTGCACGCCGGCCCGGAGGTCTGCGTGGTCTCCACCAAGTGCTTCACCAACACCACCGTCGCGTTCGCGCTGCTCGCCCTGCACCTGGGCCGCACCCGGGACCTCTCCGTCCGGGACGGCAAGCGGATCATCGAGGGCCTGCGCAGGCTGCCGGCCCAGATCTCCGAGATCCTGGAGCAGGAGGAGCGGATCAAGAAGCTGGCCGAGCAGTACGCCGAGGCCCGCTCGATGCTCTTCATCGGCCGGGTGCGGGGCTACCCGGTGGCCCGCGAGGCCTCCCTGAAGCTCAAGGAGGTCTCGTACATCCACGCCGAGGCCTACCCCGCCTCCGAGCTGAAGCACGGCCCGCTGGCCCTGATCGAGCCCGCGCTGCCCACGGTCGCGATCGTCCCCGACGACGACCTGCTGGAGAAGAACCGCGCCGCCCTGGAGGAGATCAAGGCCCGCAGCGGCCGTATCCTCGCGGTGGCCCACCAGCCCCAGGAGAAGGCCGACGAGACGATCGTGGTCCCGAAGAACGAGCCCGAGCTGGACCCGATCCTCCTGGGCATCCCCCTCCAACTCCTCGCCTACCACACGGCGTTGACGCTGGGCCGGGACATCGACAAGCCGCGGAACCTCGCCAAGTCGGTGACGGTCGAGTAGGACGGCAGAGCGAACCCCCGGGTGTCACACCGCGCACCGGGGGTTCGCTCAGCTCGCCGGGGCGGCCCAACTCCCCGGCGCCCGCTGCCGGTTAGCCGGTTGCCGTCACGCCCCGACCGGCAGCGCGTCGCGGATGCCGTGCGGTGTGCGCTGACGGCTGTATGCCCTGCACCGGGGCACGGACACCCCCTACGCTTCGGTAAGTTCGGGGAGCGGCAGCGAAGTTACGGGATGACGATGACGGGACGCTGGGCCCGCTTGGCGAGCCGCCCCGCGACCGAGCCGAAGAGCCGCCCGACGATGCCGTGGGTCGACCCCACCACGATCGCGTCCGCCTCGTACTCCCGGCCCACCTCTTCGAGTTCGTGGCAGATGTCGCCGCCGCGCTCGACCAGGATCCAGGGCACCTCGGCGAGGTAGTCCGCGCAGGCCAGCTCCAGGCCGAGTACCTCGGTGCGGTGATCCGGCACATCGACGAAGACCGGCGGCTCGCAGCCGGCCCACACCGTGGTGGGCAGCCGGTTGGCGACGTGCACGATGATCAGGCCCGAGCCGGAGCGGTGGGCCATGCCGACCGCGTACGCGAGGGCACGCTCACTGGAGGTGGAGCCGTCGAAGCCGACGACCACTCCGTGCTGGAAGGCCGGGTCGCAGGAATGACGTGACTCTTCCGCCGCCAGGGGGTCGGCCGCCGAGGGATCGGCGACGGGCCGCTTGCGGTCCGCGGGTTCGAAAGCTTCGTGAGCGGCCATGAGTGTCTCGGCGTTTTGATCCTCTTGGATGGGGACAACAGAGTGCGGCGGGGCTGTGTCCGGGAATCACCTTCCCAACCCCATACCCGCAAGGGTACGGCGGCACGCCTCCTTCGGCCCATGGACCGCGCACGCTCCGCGGGGTTCCAGGGAGCATGCACGAGGGGGCGCCCGTAACGCAATGGTTGCTGACCCGTACAGGCGGTTTGCACAGGATTCACTTACCGGTGGCTCGCCCAGTGACCGAGGGATCGAACAGGCGTTGAACCGGGCGAACCGCCGACCCGTTGAACCGGGCGAGCCCACTGCCCAGGGAGCACGCCATGTCCGGACCCCGCACCCCCGCCGAGGCACCCCCCGCCGCCGACAGCGTGACCGACGTGGTGCGGTGGGCGGCCTTCAGCTGTGTCCTCGTTCCCGTGGTACTCCTCTGGTACGGCACCTCGCTCGCCGGGGCCACCGGTACCGCGCTGGGTCTGGCGGCCGTCACCGCCGTCTGCCGGGTGCTGCTGCGCCGCTCGGAGCACGGCGCCGCGCGGCTGGTCGCCGAGGAGGGCGAGCGGGGCGAGAAGCACGAGGCACACGAGGGGTACCAGGAGCGCGCGGAGTGCGGGGCGGACGCCCCGCACCAGGGCCGACGCCACCGGGCCGAGGCGGGAAGCGGGGCGGCCGGCGGGGCGGGGGCGCGCAGGGGCGGGCGTCATACCGGGGGGAATACACCGGTCAACTGACCGGTTTTCGCGCACGCCCCCGGCGCTTTTCAGCCAACTTCCGTGCCCCACACGTCCGGTGGCCGAACCACCCCCCAACCCCCGTTCCACCTGCGCGAAAACGGTCCGAAGGGCCCCACGTACCCTATGTGGATTGGCCACTGCGCGGAGGCGCACTTCCCTGCACGGCCCACGAGTGCAACGCTTCGTGATCGAATGCTTCACGCCAAGTTGCCATGTCGACAATGTGCCGGTTCCCGAACTGGGTCACCCCGGCACCACGGGACACAGTAGATTCGATCTTGACGTCTTACGGCGGGGGACTCGTGCAGGACCGAGGGGAAACGTGTTGGAGCGACAGACCCGAAAGGTTGAGGGTACCGCGACCACCGAGGGGGGCTTAGCAGGATGAGCCACGACTCCACTGCCGCGCCGGAAGCCGCGGCCCGGAAACTCTCCGGGCGACGCCGCAAGGAGATCGTCGCGGTGCTGCTGTTCAGCGGCGGCCCCATCTTCGAGAGTTCCATACCACTGTCGGTGTTCGGGATCGACCGGCAGGACGCGGGGGTACCGCGCTACCGGCTACTGGTGTGCGCCGGCGAGGACGGCCCGCTGCGTACCACCGGAGGCCTCGAACTCACCGCGCCGCATGGCCTGGAAGCGATCTCGCGGGCGGGCACGGTCGTCGTGCCGGCCTGGCGCTCGATCACTTCCCCGCCACCGGAGGAAGCGCTCGACGCGCTGCGCAGAGCGCACGAGGAGGGGGCCCGCATCGTCGGCCTCTGCACCGGTGCCTTCGTGCTCGCGGCGGCCGGACTGCTGGACGGCCGCCCCGCGACCACCCACTGGATGTACGCGCCGACGCTGGCCAAGCGCTATCCGTCGGTGCACGTCGATCCCAGAGAACTGTTCGTCGACGACGGCGACGTGCTGACGTCGGCGGGCACGGCGGCCGGAATCGACCTGTGCCTGCACATCGTGCGGACGGACCACGGCAACGAGGCGGCGGGCGCGCTGGCCCGGCGACTGGTGGTCCCCCCACGCCGGAGCGGCGGCCAGGAGCGCTATCTCGACAGGTCTTTACCAGAGGAGATCGGCGCCGACCCGCTCGCCGAGGTCGTCGCCTGGGCGCTGGAACACCTCCACGAGCAGTTCGACGTGGAGACGCTCGCGGCACGGGCGTACATGAGCCGGCGCACCTTCGACCGCCGGTTCCGCTCGCTCACCGGGAGCGCTCCCCTGCAGTGGCTGATCACTCAGCGCGTGCTCCAGGCGCAGCGGCTGCTGGAGACGTCGGACTACTCGGTGGACGAGGTCGCCGGCCGCTGCGGCTTCCGCTCGCCGGTGGCGCTGCGCGGCCACTTCCGGCGCCAGCTCGGTTCGTCGCCGGCCGCCTACCGGGCCGCGTACCGCGCCCGCAGGCCGCAGGGCGAGAAGCCGGTGGACAGCGACGGGCCCGCGGGCCCGTCCGGTCCGCCGCAGTCGGGCCCGGTGGGACCGCCGCCCTCCCTCCACCCGGAGGGCCCGGTGCCGATCCAGTCCCGGCGTACGGCGGCCGCCGCGCTGTCGGGCGCCTCCTCCGGCGGTGGGGAGAACGGCCGGGAAGCGTACGTGCCGAGCCGGGCGAGCCTGCCCGGACAGCGCAGCGGCACCTGACGGTCTGACGGGGCGCCCTCGGGCGCCCCTCCCGGAACGCCTCTCGGGGACGCCTCGTCGAGCGTCGCCCGGGCCGGTCCACCCGGCCCTGGCGGCGCTCGCAGCGGGCTGGTGCGCGGGAGGTGGGCGCACGGCCGGACCCGGCGCGGGCAGGCGGGCCGTATGGTGAGGCACATGAACGATCGCATGGTGTGGATCGACTGCGAGATGACCGGCCTCTCGCTGTCCGACGACGCTCTCATCGAGGTGGCCGCCCTCGTCACCGACTCCGAGCTGAACGTGCTCGGCGAGGGGGTGGACATCGTCATCCGGCCGCCGGAACGGGCGCTGGAGACGATGCCGGAGGTGGTGCGGCAGATGCACACCGCGTCCGGTCTGCTCGACGAGCTGGCCGGTGGCACGACGCTCGCCGACGCCGAGGAGCAGGTGCTCGCCTACGTACGGGAGCACGTCAAGGAGCCGGGCAAGGCGCCGCTGTGCGGCAACTCGGTCGGCACCGACCGCGGCTTCCTGCTGCGGGACATGGCGACGCTGGAGGGCTATCTCCACTACCGGATCGTCGACGTCTCCTCGGTGAAGGAGCTGGCCCGGCGCTGGTATCCGCGGGCGTACTTCAACAGCCCCGACAAGAACGGCAACCACCGCGCCCTCGCCGACATCCGCGAATCCATCGCGGAGCTGCGCTACTACCGCGAGGCGGTCTTCGTTCCCCAGCCCGGCCCCGACTCGGAAACGGCGAGGACGATCGCCGCGAAACACGTACTGCCCGCTCGCCCGTAGCCGCCGGGGTCGCCGAAGGGGCCTCGCGAAAAGCCTGGCGCGAGCACCCCTCCGGACCCTGTACACTTTTTCTCGTCCGGTCGGAGGAACCTCCAAGTGAATCCCCGGTCATGGTGGGTGTAGCTCAGCTGGTAGAGCACCTGGTTGTGGTCCAGGATGCCGCGGGTTCGAGTCCCGTCACTCACCCCGAGAAATCAGCCGGTGCTCCTGGAAACAGGGTCACCGGCTGATTCGTTTTCACCCGCACCCCGCACCCCGCGCCCGCCCGCCCCGACTCCCGTTGTCCGCACGGGAGTCGGGCGCCTCGATCCGCCGGGGCGGTCAGGACGACGTACGGGTCACCAGTTCCGTCGCGAGGACCACCTGCGGGCGCTCCGGGCCCAGCGGGGCGGCCGGGTCGCGGTTCGCGATCTCCGTCAGGAGCAGGTCGATCATCGCGCGGCCCATCTCCTCGATGGGCTGGCGGACGCTGGTGAGCGGCGGGTCCATGTGGCGGGCTATGGCCGAGTCGTCGTAGCCGACCAGGGCCACGTCGTCGGGGATGCGCAGGCCCGCCTCGCGCAGCACCTGGCGGGCGCCGGCCGCCATCACGTCGGAGCCGGCGAAGACCGCGTCGACGTCCGGGCGGCGGGCCAGCAGTTCCGTCATCGCGCGGCGCCCGCCCTCCTCGGTGAAGTCGCCCGGCTGGACGAGGTGTTCGTCGAGTTCGTGCCCGGCGTCGAGGAGCGCCTCGCGGTAGCCGTCGACGCGGCGCTGGGCGCCGTACACGTCGAGGCGGCCGGTGATGTGGGCGATGCGGGTACGGCCCCGGGAGAGCAGGTGCTCCACCGCCGAGCGCGCGCCGCCGTAGTTGTCGGAGTCGACCGAGGTGAGGGTCTCGGCCGCGGAGCGCGGGCCGCTGATCACCGCCGGGATCTCCAGCTCCGCCAGCAGGTCGGGCAGCGGGTCGTCCGCGTGCACCGAGACGAGGAGGACGCCGTCCACCCGGTGCGCGGCCAGGTACTGGGCGAGGCGCTGCCGCTCCCGGTCGCTGCCCGCGAAGATCAGCAGCAACTGCATCTTCGTGTCCGACAACTGGGTCCCGACACCCTTGAGCATGTCCGAGAAGTACGGCTCCGCGAAGAAGCGGGTCTCCGGCTCGGGAACGACGAGGGCGATCGCGTCCGTGCGGTTGGCGGCCAGCGCCCGGGCCGCCGTGTTCGGGACGTAGTCCAGCTCCGCGACCGCGGCCTCCACGGCGGCGCGGGTCGCGTCGCTGACCCGGGGCGAGCCGTTGATCACCCGGGAGACCGTGCCGCGGCCGACTCCGGCACGGGCGGCGACCTCCTCCAGGGTCGGCCGCCGACCGCCCCGGTTCCGCCCACCGCTGACCGCCATGGTCGCCGCCTTCCGTTCGCCGCTTTCAGGCCAGGAATGTAACAGCCGGGGGCCGGCCGCCCCGCCTCCCGTCGCTCCTCGCGGACCGGGGCCTTCGCCCGCCGGGCCGCGGAGGGAGGGGTCGGCGCGGGCGGCCCGGTCTCACCCCTGCTCGCCGGTGGCCGGCAGCGCGTTGTCCCGGATCACGCCGGTGTACCAGTGGGCGCTCGCCTTGGGGATGCGGCGCTGGGTGGAGTAGTCGACGTAGACGGCGCCGAAGCGCTTCGAATAGCCGTAGGACCACTCGAAGTTGTCGAGCAGCGACCACAGGAAGTAGCCGCGCACGTCGGCCCCGTCGGCGATGGCCCGGCGGACGGCGTCGAGGTGGGAGTGGAGGTAGGAGATCCGCTGCGGGTCGTTCACCCGGCCCTCGGGCGAGACGTAGTCGTCGAACGCGGCGCCGTTCTCGGTCACCATCAGCGGCAGCGTCGGGTGCGAGGCGGCGAGGCCGGTCAGCAGGGTGTGCAGACCGCTGGGGTCGATGGCCCAGTTCATCGCGGTGAGCCGGTCGTTGGCGAGGTGGAAGTCGACGTCCTCCGAGCCGGTCCAGGGCGAGTGGTCGCTCGCGCCGTGGCCGTCGTTCTTGGTGATGCCGGTGCCGCTGCCGGCCGAAACGACGGTCGGGGCGTAGTAGTTGACGCCGAGCACGTCGATGGGGCGGGAGATCTCCGCCAGGTCGCCGTCGCGGACCAGCTCCGCCCAGTCGACGAGGTGGCCGGTGTCGGCGAGCAGGTCCGCCGGGTAGGCGCCGTCGAGGATCGGGCCGGTGAAGATCCGGTTGCCGACCGCGTCGATACGGCGGGCCGCCTCCGCGTCCCCGGCGCTGTCGGTGAGCGGGCGCACCTGGTGCAGGTTGAGGGTGATGGAGGTCTGCGCGGAGGCGGGCAGGACCGAGCGCAGCACCCCGATCGCCTTGCCGTGGCCGAGGTTGAGGTGGTGGGCGGCGCGCAGGGTGGCCGCCGCGTCGGTGCGGCCGGGCGCGTGCACGCCGGAGCCGTAGCCCAGGAAGGCGCTGCACCAGGGCTCGTTGAGGGTGGTCCACAGGCCGACGCGGTCCCCGAGGGCCCGGCCCATGATCTCGGCGTAGTCGGCGAAACGGTCCGCGGTGTCGCGCTGCGGCCAGCCGCCCGCGTCCTCCAGCTCCTGGGGCAGGTCCCAGTGGTAGAGGGTGGCGACGGGGGTGATGCCCGCCTCCAGGAGTTCGTCGGCGAGCCGGCGGTAGAAGTCCAGGCCCCGCTCGACGGCGGGCCCGCGGCCGGTGGGCTGGACCCGGGACCAGGAGACGGAGAACCGGTACGCCTTGAGGCCGAGGTCCTTCATCAGCGCCACGTCGTCGCGGTAGCGGTGGTAGTGGTCGGCGGCGATGTCACCGGTGTCGCCGTTGAGCACCTTGCCGGGCGTGTGGCTGAAGGTGTCCCAGATGGAGGGGGTCCGGCCGTCCTCCGCGGCGGCGCCCTCCACCTGGTAGGCGGCGGTGGCGGCACCCCAGACGAAGCCCGGGGGGAAGGAGGTGGCGGAGGCCGGCTGGGCCTTGGTCTCGGGTCGTACGGCGGTCATGGTGAGAACGCTCCCAAAGTGGCGTGTGGAGGAGCCGGGCGGTGATCCGGCGTTGAGGGGGGAAGCGGACGGGGCACGACGACGGGCGCCCGGCCGGGTACGGCCCGCGTCGGGGGCGGGCCGTACGGGACGGTCAACAGGGCTTGAGCGAAAGGGACTTGAGCCCCGCCGGCCGTTGCCCGGCGGCGGCGCCGTCAGCCCTTGACGGCGCCCGCCATGATGCCTCCGATGATCTGCTTGCCGAAGACCACGAAGACCAGGAGCAGCGGCAGGGTGCTGATCAGCGCGCCGGCCATGACGATGCTCTGGTCGGGGGTGTAGGAGGCGCTGAGCTGGCCGAGCGCCACCTGGATGGTGGGGTTGTCCTGGTTCAGGGCGAGGAAGGGCCAGAAGAAGTCGTTCCACGCCTGGACGAAGGTGAGCATCCCGAGCACCATCATCGCGGGCCGGGCCGCGGGCAGGACCACGTTCCAGACGATGCGGATGTTGGTCGCGCCGTCCACCTTGGCGGCCTCGATCAGCTCGTAGGGCAGGGCCTCCAGCAGGTACTGGCGCATGAAGAAGACACCGAAGGCGCCGACCAGGGTCGGGAAGATCACCGACTCCAGTTTTCCGCCCCAGCCGATGTCCGACATCATCATGAAGAGGGGTACGACGCTGAGTTGCGGCGGGATCGTCAGGGTGGCGATGACCGCGGTCATCAGGGCACCGCGCCCGCGGAAGCGCATCTTGGCGAAGGCGTAACCGGCGAGGGTGCAGAAGAAGAGCGTGGCCGCGGTGATACAGCCAGCCACGATCATGGTGTTGACGATCGCCTTCCCCAAGTGGGCCTGGTCCCAGGCCGATTGGAGGTTGCTCCAGAGCCGGCCGCCGGGCAGCAGTGGCGGCGGGCTGTCCAGGACGCGCTGCTGGTCGTGCGAGGCGGCCACCAGCGTCCAGTACAGCGGGAAGACCGAACCCAGGCCTACGACGGCCAGGACGAGGTACGTGAACGGGCCGCCCTTGAGCTGCTGACCCGCGCCGATCTTGAAACGGGGGCGGCCCTTGCCGGGGGTGACGGGGAGCGGCGCCGGGTCGAGATCCGGCGCGGTCGGGGTGGGACTGGTCGTGGTCATCGATATCGCTCCCGTCAGGCCGCGCTGCTGCGCACGAGCCGGCCGACGATCCAGTTGATCAGTGCGATGAGCAGCAGCAGGACGAGCATCGCCCAGGCGACGGCCGCGGCCGGGCCCAAGTGCCCAAGTTTCCAGCCGTAGTTGAAGAGGTAGATGCTGAGCGTCTCGTACTGGTGCTCGCTGCCTCCGATGGAGCCGAGCGTGCCGCCCTGGAGCAGCAGCGGCTCACCGAACAGCTGCATGGAGCCGATGGTCGAGATGACGATGGTGAACAGGATCGTCGGCCGCAGCGCGGGAATGGTCACCTTGCGGAACTGCTGCCAGCGCGACGCCCCATCGATCGAGGCGGCTTCGTAGAGGTCGGTCGGCACCGCCTGCATGGCGGCGAGGTAGATCAGGGTGTTGTAGCCGGTCCAGCGCCAGATCACGATGACCGAGATGGCGATCTTGGAGGTCCACTCCCCGTTGCCCCAGTCGGTGTTGCCGATCCCGACGAAGTGCAGCACCCAGTTGAGCAGGCCGCCGTCGGCCCGGAAGACCAGGGCGAAGACGAGGGCCGCGGTCGCCACCGAGGTGGCGTACGGGGTGAGGATCACCGTCCGCCAGAACGTGCTGGCGCGCAGCTTGTAGTTGAGCAGGTGGGCCAGGCCCAGGGCCATCAGCAGCTGCGGGACGGTCGAGATGACGCCGATCAGGAACGTGTTGGTGACGGCCGTCCAGAACTCGGAGTCCTGGAGGATCCGGGAGAAGTTGTCCCAGCCGACCCACTCCGACTGGCTCAGGCTCGTCATCTCCACCCGGTGCATGGCGATCCAGCCCGTGTACAGCATCGGGTAGAGGCCGAAGGCACCGAAGATGAGGAAGAAGGGGGCGATGTAGGCGTACGGCGACGCCTTGTCGTCGAGGCGCCACAGCCGGGTGCGCCACGCGCTGGGTTCGTTCGGCGTGGCGCCGGCGCCGCCGGGTGGCGGGGCGGGGGCACCCCGTGTGGGGGTCGTGGTTGCCACGGAGGGAGTCCTTCCCTGGAGCTCGGCCTGGTACGGGCGGGAGGCGGCCCCGGGGCCGGTGTCCGGTCCCGGGGCACGTCGTCGAAGTCAGGTCACCGGTCCCGGGGGACACGGTGTCGCGGCGTCCGGCGGAGGTCCGCCGGAC